>NZ_JARESX010000027.1:0-96425 GCF_046026435.1 Paraburkholderia sp. RL17-381-BIF-C
CAACAGGACCACGCCGAACCCGGTGATCAACATTACTGGCGCAAATCCAAAATCAATTGTGGCCGCCGGCAATTATCTGTTTGTCGGCTACGTACATACCGTGCCTAACGTGGATGCGTTTAACCTCACGACCGGACAGCTCGACGTCACGCTCGTCAATAGTAATCCAAACATGGTCGACGTCGGCAACGACGCGGACTCGATGTATGGACTTCGTGCGTATCGGCGGTCGACGGGCGAATATGAAGTCACGAAGGACAACTACAACGACTCAAGCATCGTGGTGTATCGCTGGGTGCCGCCTGCTTCGACCGGGCCTGCGGCAAGCGCGGTGAGAACGGCGGTGGTGTCCCCATTCAGCGTCAACTGACGATGCACCCGAGTCGCCGCAATAGGGGCGATGGCTCAGCGCCAGGCGACGCCCGAGGTGATGATCCGGGGCGTGCTGACGGGCAATCCCGTCTAGCGGTTTCGGTTGCCCGCATTGGGGTCTGGATTGTTACACCATAGGAAATCCTGCAAAGAATTTAACTTGCGTCCCATGAACGGGTTGGGCGCCGCTGGCGGTCGGCGTGAAGCATCTATGGCGCCAAGATCATAATTGATAAAAATGTCAAATAAAGCGTGCCAAAACATCCGGAGTGCGCCACACGGGAGAAGCCGCCCAGCGACCTTCAGTGTAATTCGTTACAAATGTCAGTTGTGATCAATCACGCAATAGTGATAATATCGTCACCAATGGAGTGAGCCTGTCCGCCCGTTTCAGGCGACATCCCGATACTGGCACACCCGATTTATTCACCAACACGTTGCCCTTATGACTCTGCATCAACGCCACGCCTTGCTATGGGGCGCGGTCGCCTTGATGGCTGGCGTCCTGCTTTGGATCTTGCGTCCGGTCCTCACGCCGTTCCTGCTTGGCGGGCTCATCGCATATGTCCTTCAACCGGGAGTGGAATGGCTGGTGCGCCATCGCACGCCACGCGGACTCGCCGCGCTCGTGATGATGCTCCTGTTTGGTTTGATGGCCACGTTGCTCGTTCTGCTCGTGTTTGCCGTGATCCATAAAGAGGGGCCCGAACTGATCGTGCGGATTCCTTCTCTGGCAGCCACACTCAACGCGTGGTTACAACCCAAACTGGCCCTGCTGGGCCTGAGCTATTCATTGGATTTGAGCCATGTCCACGAGATGTTAAGGACGCACCTCAAGGCGAGCGAACAAACCATCGCAGTGGCTGCGTGGCAGTCACTGCGCACGAGCGGCAACATGATGATTACTGTCGTGGGCAACATCGTGTTGGTGCCGCTCGTTCTGTTCTATCTGCTTTATGACAGGCACGAGGCATTTGCTCGCCTTGAAAGCTTCGTGCCGCGACCGTGGCTGGGCAAAATGCGCAGGTTCCTGACAGACATGGACCAGATGCTGTCGCAATACCTGCGCGGCCAACTGCTCGTAATGGGGGCGCTCGCTACGTTTTATCCAATCGCTTTGACGGTCGCAGGCTTCGAGATCGCGCTGCCCATTGGTCTCTTTACCGGGCTCGCCGTGTTCATTCCGTACATCGGATTCGCGACCGGACTGGCGCTCGCGCTTCTTGCCGCGCTGCTGCAATTCGGCAGTTGGTATGGCGTTGCCGCGGTGGCGGTCGTGTACGGCATTGGCCAGATTCTCGAAAGTTTCATTCTTACGCCACGCCTCGTCGGCGAACGCATTGGCCTGCATCCGCTCGCGGTGATTTTCGCCTTGCTCGCATTCGACCAGCTTTTCGGTTTCTTTGGGGTTCTGCTCGCGCTTCCAGCCAGCGCAATTCTGGCCGTAGGCCTGCGCGAACTCCGCGGCCGTTATCTGGCGAGCGCGTTTTACGGGGGATAGCAGGGCTTGATCAGCGGACGCGCGATTTTGCTCTGCCACGCTTGGTATCCGGCCTGCCCGTGGGTAACGGCAGGCGCGCAACTCTTTCCGCCTCCGCGCGCTTGAGTCCAAGCACCTGCAACACGACCGCCGCTACCCGTTCCGCGAAGTTCTGCTCGCCGAATCCAGACGCTTTTTGCCGCCGGGCCGCCGGCGTAACCAATGCGGCAAAGTGCAACTCGGCGGCGATCGCCGCGAAGATGATGCCCGTGACCGACACAACGCACACCAAATGGTCAGGGACGACAAAGCGCTCCGCGGAAATGCCTCTTTGGCTATCGCGCAGCAATCGTTGGCCGAGGCCCCAGCCCAGCGCATGCACAGACAATCCCTCGCGGATCAGCAGCCGCCCCCATACCGGCTCACGGCGTGCGCGCATCAATGTGTGCCGCACTGAGACGGCGACTATTTCGGCCGGGTCGGACAGGTCGCAGGCCAGTTGGTCCAGTGTATCGGCGAATTCCTCGAACACCCATTCGACGAGTGCAGTGAAGATCCCTTCCTTCGACCCGAAGTGGTTGTAGAACGAGCCGAAACCGACGTCGGCGGCCTCGGTAATGTCGTTGATAGCCACCGAATCCATTCCTCTTTCCGCCATCAGCCTCAGTGCGGCGTCGAGCAAGCGGGTGCGGGTTTCGCGCTTGCGGCGGGTACTGCGCGGTTGGCGCCCTTCGACCGCTTGAGCCGGGCCGCTCAAGGTCTGCACGCGCTGCGGGTTTCCACAGGGGTTCGCGATATCAGGCATCTCGACTCCAGATCTTGGTATCGTCATATTTTAGAATTATACGTCATTATTGACAATATAATCAGTTATGGGTCTAATGTCACCTTAGCCAGAGAATCGGCAGCCGCGCAGACGAAATGAGAAGCGACGGTATCCACCCGCGTGCGATGACGAAGTATGAAGAGTTGCAAGCGGCTCGTATCAGAATGGGCGGATAGGAATGCCAAGTTAATGGCGTATGGAATCGTCCTTGACACATAGAGCAAAAGCATGTCGCCGGACGCGCCGTGTCTCCCTATGCCTCGCCTATTTTTCATTGCTGGACTATCACCTGCCTTGTGAACATCGTGAAACTATCCGGTCTTAACGCGCGGAATTTCGTGCGTCCCATCCTGTCTTCCATCGCCAGGCCACCGTTCAGAGGGCGTCTGCTCGTTGCGGCTTGTGGTGCAATTCTGCTCTCGGCTTGCCACCGCGGTGAAGTGGCGCCGCCGGTGCCCAAACCGGTTGTCGCGCTCGCGGTTCATCCCGACGCAAGCATTCCGACTGCCTCATTGCCCGCTCAAGTAGAGGCGCGCTACTCCACGCCACTGTCGTTCAGAGTTGGGGGCAAGGTTATCGAACGAAAGGTTCATCTCGGCGATACCGTCACGGCGGGGCAAATCGTTGCGCTGCTCGACCCCACCGATCTGCGCAATAACCTCGTCAATGCCCGCGCGCAACTGGACGCCGCCGAACATCGTCTCGTGTACGCCAGGCAACAGCGCGATCGCGATCAGGCTCAGATCCAGGCGCACCTGATTGCACCGGCGCAGATGGAACAGACCGAAGACGCGTACGCTACCGCGCTTGCGCAGCGCGATTCGGCCCTCGCGCAAATGGCGCTCGCCTCCGACCACCTGCGCTACGCCACGCTCACCGCGGATCACGACGGCGTCATTAAGTCGGAGGATGCGGACACCGGCCAGAACGTCCAGGCGGATCAGGCGGTTTATCACATCGACTGGACGGGCAGCGTGGACATCGTCTGCGACGCACCGGAGCGGGCGCTTGGCGCGATAGCCGTCGGCAGCAAGGCGCGCGTGAGCCTGTCCGCGCTGCCCGGCAAAAGCTTCGAGGCGACCGTGCGCGAGGTATCGCCCGCCGCCGACCCGCAAAGCCGCACGTGGCGCGTGAAACTCACGCTAGCCGCGCCGAGCGCGGAAGTCCGCGTCGGCATGACGGCCAATGTCACATTCGATGCCGCCAGCGGCGTGCCGGAGGCGGCGCCGTTCGCACTGCCTGTGACGGCGCTTTTCCACAAAGGCGAGAACCCCGCTGTATGGGTGGTGCGCGCGGGCAGCGACACTCTCGAACTGCGCGTCGTCAGCCTCGTGCGCTACGACGCGCGGACCGTCTCCGTCAGTGGCGGACTTCACGAAGGCGACCGCGTCGTGATGCAAGGCGTTCATGCGGTGAGCGCGAACCAGCACGTGCAGGTCGTGGCTCCGCTCCATCCGGAGGATTTTTCGTCATGAACGCCCGCGACCGTGAAACCGCGCGCGACAGCGCGCCCGTCATCCCGCCTGACGCCGAGGCACGCAGCGAAGGCGGTTTCAATCTGTCCGCGTGGGCGTTGCGCCATCAGCAGCTCGTGATATTTCTGATCGGGCTTGCGACGCTGTTCGGCGTGATCGGCTATACGAAGCTTGCCCAGTCGGAAGACCCGCCGTTCACGTTCCGTACCATGGTGGTCAAGACCTACTGGCCGGGCGCAACTGCCCGCGAGGTGCAGGAACAGATCACGGACCGGATCGGCCGGCAGTTGCAGGCCGCGCCGTACGTCGACAACATCAAGAGCTACTCGCGGCCCGGCGAGTCGATGATTTTCTTCGCAATGAAGGATTCGGCGCCGGTCAAGGAGGTGCCCGAGACCTGGTACCAGGTGCGCAAGAAAGTGGGCGACATTGCCGCGACACTGCCGAAGGGAACGGTTGGACCGTTCTTCAACGATGAGTTCGGCGACGTCTACACGAACATTTATGCGCTCGAAGGCGACGGCTATACGCCCGCGCAACTGCACGGCTACGCGGATCAGTTGCGCGCGGTCCTTCTGCGTGTGCCCGGTGTCGCCAAGGTCGACTACTTTGGCGATCCTGACCAGCACATCTTCGTCGAAATATCGAATGCGCAACTGACTCGGCTCTCAATCACGCCGCAGCAGCTCGCGCAGGCCATCGACGCACAGAACACGGTGACGCCGGTCGGCACCATCACGACGGCGGACGACCGGGTGTTCGTGCGCCCGAGCGGTGCGTTAAAGGACGTGCAGGCGCTTGCAGACACGCTCCTCACCGTGAACAAACGCGAGTTCCGGCTGGGCGACATCGCAAAGATCACGCGTGGCTACGACGATCCGCGCGTCACCGAGATGCGTGTCGGTGGGCAGGCGGTGCTCGGCATTGGCGTGACGATGCAAAAGGGCGGCGACGTGGTCAGCCTCGGCAAAGCGCTTGACGCGACAACCGCCGAACTGCAAGCCGCCATGCCGGCGGGACTCAAGCTGGCTCCCGTCTCGAGCATGCCTCACGCGGTTAAGCATTCAGTGGACGAGTTCGTCAGATCGGTCGCCGAAGCGGTAGCAATCGTGCTGGTCGTGAGCCTGGTTTCGCTCGGCCTGCGCACCGGCATGGTCGTCGTGATCTCGATTCCGATCGTGCTCGCCGTGACGGCGCTGTGCATGCATGTGTTCAACATCGGGCTGGACCAGGTATCCCTTGGCACACTCGTGCTCGCGCTGGGGCTGCTCGTCGACGACGCGATCATTGCCGTCGAAACGATGGCCGTGAAGCTGGAGCAGGGGTGGACTCGCACGCGCGCGGCGGCCTTTGCG
Organism: Paraburkholderia sp. RL17-381-BIF-C; assembly: GCF_046026435.1. Lineage (NCBI taxonomy): Bacteria > Pseudomonadati > Pseudomonadota > Betaproteobacteria > Burkholderiales > Burkholderiaceae > Paraburkholderia > Paraburkholderia sp. RL17-381-BIF-C. Next base: position 5,509 of record NZ_JARESX010000027.1, read on the forward strand.
TACACGAGTACGGCATTTCCCATGCTGACCGGCACGCTCGTGACGGTATCGGGCTTCCTGCCGATCGCACTCGCGAAATCGAGCACGGGAGAATACACGCGGTCGATTTTCGAAGTGTCCGCCATTGCGCTGATCGTGTCCTGGTTCGCGGCTGTCGTGCTGGTCCCATTGCTGGGCTTTCACATGCTGCCCGAGCGCAAGGGCCAAGGCGACGGCCAGCATCACGAGCACGACGTTTACAACACCGGCTTCTACCAGCGCCTTTCAGGCTGGGTATCGTGGTGCATCGACCGTCGTTGGGCCGTGCTTGGCGTTACCGGGGTGCTTTTTGTGATCGCGATGGCAGCGTTCACGCGCGTGCCGCAACAGTTCTTTCCGAACTCGGAACGCCCCGAGCTGCTCGTCGACCTGCGGCTGCCGGAAGGCGCTTCGTTCGAGGCGACGCTGCGTGAAACGAAGCGCCTCGAATCGGCGCTCAACGGCAAGCGCGAGATCGACCACTTCGTCGACTTCGTGGGCACCGGCGCGCCGCGCTTTTATTTGCCGCTCGATCAGCAGCTCCAGCAGCCCAACTTCGCGCAATTCGTGGTCACCGCGAAGAGCGTCGAAGATCGCGACGAGTTGATGCGCTGGCTCGATGCAAAACTCGAGAAGGATTTCTCCGGCGTGCGTGCGCGTGTGGCGCGGCTCGAGAATGGTCCGCCGGTGGGTTTCCCGATCAAGTTCCGGGTGAGCGGCAGCGATATCGCGACCGTGCGCTCCATTGCCGAAACGGTAGCCGACAAGGCCCGTGCCGATTTCCGCACGCGCAACGTCCAGTTCGATTGGGACGAGCCGGCAGAACGGTCGATCTCGTTCGAAGTCGATCAGATCCGGGCGCGCCAGCTCGGTGTGACGTCGGAGGACGTATCGAACTTCCTGGCCATGACGCTCTCGGGCTACACGGTCACGCAATTTCGCGAGCGGGACAAGCTGATCAACGTCGATCTGCGTGCGCCCAAGGGCGAGCGCGTCGATCCCTCGAAGCTCACCAGCCTCGCGGTGCCGACTCCGAACGGTCCGGTTCCGCTGGGTTCCCTCGGACACATCAAGGACACGCTCGAATACGGTGTGATCTGGCAGCGCGACCGGCAGCCGACGATCACGGTGCAGGCCGACATTCGGGGCGACGCGCAGGGTATCGACGTGACCCGCGATATCGAGCACGCACTTGCCGGCGAGCAAGCCAGATTGCCGGTGGGTTATCGCATCGAAGTGGGCGGTGCGGTTGAAGAAAGCGTGAAAGGCCAGACCTCGATCAACGCCGAGATGCCGCTCATGATCATCGCCGTTCTGACCTTGTTGATGATCCAGCTAAAAAGCTTCTCGCGGACCTTTATCGTCGTGTTGACCGCACCGCTCGGGCTGATCGGCGTCGTGGCTGCGCTGCTGCTGTTCGGCAAGCCCTTCGGCTTTGTCGCGTTGCTCGGCGTGATCGCCATGTTCGGCATCATCATGCGCAACTCCGTGATCCTGGTCGATCAGATCGATCAGGACATCGCGGCGGGGCATGGGCGCTTCGACGCGATTGTCGGTGCGACCGTGCGGCGCTTCCGCCCGATCATGCTGACGGCCGCCGCCGCCGTGCTCGCCTTGATTCCGCTGCTGCGCTCGGCGTTTTTCGGGCCCATGGCGACCGCGTTGATGGGCGGGATCACGATCGCCACCTTACTGACGGTGTTCTTCCTGCCGGCTCTCTACGCGACGTGCTTCAGGGTCCAGCGCGACGAGCGCGGGATGCAGCCGGTCGTCGTCGAGCACACGGAGATTTGAAGATGAAGTTTGCCCATAAGACATCCGTTGTCGCCGTCGCCATGGCGCTCGCGCTAACGGCCTGCTCGTTCGGCCCCGGCGGCGAACCGCCAGTGATGCCTTCGCCCACGCATTACGGCGCGCAAGCGCAGCCGTCCGGGACGGTCGTGGCAAATGGCGTCGCCCAGCAGTTCGATATCGGTTCGACGGCGGTGCCGCAATGGTGGCGGCTGTACCGGTCGGACGCGCTCGATGCGCTGGTCGAGGAAGGTCTGCGCAACAGCCCGACGCTTGCGGCGACGCAGCGCACGCTTTCGGCCGCACAAGAGGAATTGCGCGCGCAGGTCGGTTCGTCCACGCTGCCTTCGATCGACGCCGCCGCGCAGATCGAGCGGGCGCGTTCACCGGTCGTGCCCGGCATTGGTCCAACCGAGGTCCGGTACAACTTTTTCGCCGGGCAGATTCAGGCGCACTACACCTTCGACCTTTTCGGTGCGACGCGCTACGCCAACGCAGCGGCTGCCGCCCGTGTGAACGTGCAGGGCTATCAACTCGAAGCGGCCCGGCGTGCGCTCGCCGCGAACATCGTCGGCACGGCGATCGATGTGGCGGCGCTCGATCGTCAGATCGCTCTCACCGAGCGGCTCGTTGCCGTGGCGAGCGAAACGGCGAATGAGGACCAGCAACGCTACACGCTCGGATCGCTCTCGCACGTGCAGGCGCTGAACTCGAAGGACGACGCGGAGTCGATTGCGGCCAGTCTGCCGCCCTTGCGGCAGCAGCGCGCCACAGCCGTCCACGCGCTGGCGGTGCTGATGGGGCGTACGCCGGACGACGCACCGGCCGTTCCCGACCTCGACAGCCTGTCTTTGCCCGACCACGTGCCGGTCGCCGTGCCATCGGATCTTTTGCGTTCGCGCCCTGACATTCTGGCGGCCGACGCCGCGGTGAAAGCGGCCGCGGCCGACGTTGGCGCCGCGACCGCGCAGCTCTTTCCGAGCCTGTCATTGACAGCCGCGATGGGCCGCGGTGGCTTTAGCTGGCCGATGCTGCTCTCAGGCGCGGGCGGACTGTGGGCGATCGGGGCGGGTCTGTCGCAACCGATCTTTCATGGTGGGGCGTTGTTCGCGCAGCGCAGGGCCTCGATCGAGTCATACGACGCCGCGGTTCTCCACTACAAGTCGACGGTTCTGTCGGCATTCAAGGATGTCGCGGATTCGCTTGCCGCGCTGGATAACGACGCGCAGTCGCTGGCGTCTACCGAACGAGCGGCGCAGGCAGCCCGTGCGGCCTTCGACGAAACCGCGTCGCGCGCCCGCCTCGGTTCCTTGCCGTCCACGGCGCAGTATGCCAGCGAGCAGCGATTTCTCACTGCGCAGCTGGGCGCCGTGCGCGCCGGAAGCCAGCGCATGACCGATACCGTCACACTGTTCCAGGCGATGGGCGAATTGCCGTCTGCTCAGCGGCACGTGACGTCAAAAGAGTGACGCGTCCCAGCATGGAACATCGGAACCTGATTGCCTGCCACGAATGTGACCTCCTTTTCCGCAAGCCGCCGCGCCTGGGTGGGTTGGTTGCACGGTGTCAGCGGTGCGGTGCGGGTTTCAAAGGACTGCATCGCAGTGGTCCGTCGCTCGAGACGATCTGCGCTTTGACCGTCGCTGCGTTGATTACTTTTGTGATTGCGCAGGCGTTCCCGGTACTACGGCTGGAGACAAACGGGATCGGCTCGCAGACCACGCTGTTTGGTGCAGTGCAATCGCTGTGGGACGAACACATGCGTGTCGTCGCATGCATGGTGTTCTGTTCGTCGATGCTGTTTCCGCTGACGGAGTTGCTCGCCGTTCTTTACCTGCTGGTTCCCGTTCTGATGGGTAAACGGCCGTCCGGCTTCAATCGGGTCATTCGCCTCATTCAATTCGTTCGACCGTGGGGAATGATCGAGGTATTCATGCTCGGGGTGTTCATCACGATCGTGAAAATGGTAAGCATCGCGCAGGTGATTCCGGGGCCGGGCCTGTTTGCATTCGGCGCATTGACCGTGATGCTGGCTATCGTTGCCGCGTTCGACCCTGCCGTGTTGTGGGAGGTTTGCGACGAAATGAAAATTCGTCGGCGCGCCGACATTGCCCGGTCGAGCGTGAGTGACAGCCGCGTTGTGCCGGGTGACACCTCCGGCTCGCCGGAAACAGGAGCCACGGGTGATGTCTCGGCAAGACATGCAGGACTTCTCGCGTGTCATACCTGCGGCCTGGTTCAGACGGCAATCGCGCATCAGCCGCATCAGCACTGTTCGCGTTGTGACTCGCTGCTGCACGAGCGCCGTCCGCACAGTGTGACGCGTTCGCTGAGTCTGCTTGTCGCCGCAGCGATCGTCTATATTCCGGCGAATCTTTTGCCGATCATGCATGCCTCGTCGCTCGGCCGCTCAGAGGACGACACGATTCTCGGCGGCGTCGGCTACTTCTGGAGCTCGGGAGACTGGCCGCTCGCGGTCGTTATCTTCGTGGCGAGCGTCATGGTGCCAATGCTCAAACTCACGGTTCTCGCACTGCTGACCTTGACTGCTCGCCGGGGTTCGGACTGGCGCCCGCTCGAACGCGCGAAGCTGTTTCGTATTGTCGAGCGGGTTGGCCGGTGGTCGATGCTCGATGTCTTCGTTGTTGCACTCACGGTTGCCCTGGTGCACTTCGGCTCCTTTGCCTTCGTTACCGCGGGTCCGGGCGCGCTCGCTTTCGGGGCGGTCGTGATCCTCACCATGCTGGCATCGCATCAGTTCGACCCACGGCTCACCTGGGACAACGTCCGTCGCGCACAACCGCATTCCGAGGACGTCGAATCCGCACGGGTTCGTAGCTCCGTCGCCCCCATAAACTGAAATCAGCAACACTATTCTCTAGCGATGCATCTTCCTGATCTACCCCTTCCCGACATCAAACCACGAAAACGCTGGCTTCCCTCGTTGATCTGGTTGGTCCCCCTGATCTCGGCGTTGATCGGCATTGCGCTGGTAGCCCGATCCATTTCCGAAAAGGGGCCAGTGGTCACGGTTTCGTTCAATAACGCAGACGGAATGGAGGCAGGCAAAACGAAGGTCAAGTACAAGGATGTCGAAATCGGCTCCGTTCAGGCCATTACGCTGACGAAAAACCTCCAGCAAGTGATGGTAAAAATTCAACTCACCAGGGAGGCAGAAAAATTCGCGACACAAGGCACGCGTTTCTGGGTGGTCCGCCCGCGCGTGGGGGCCAACGGCATTTCGGGCCTCGGTACTTTGCTTTCCGGTGCGTACATCGGCGTCGACATCGGGCAATCGTCAGAGCGACGGACGGAGTTTGTCGGACTCGAGAATCCTCCCATCGTCACCAGCGGCCAACCGGGGCACCAGTACACGCTGCGAGGGGATTCGTTGGGGTCGGTCGATATTGGTGCACCTGTCTTTTACCGTCGTGTGCAGGTGGGCCAGGTGGTCGGCTTTTCACTCGACCCGCACGGCTCGGGCGTGATCGTGAACCTCTTCGTCAATGCGCCATTCGATCAGTATGTCGGGACGAACACTCGCTGGTGGCATGCGAGCGGTGTCGATCTTCGGCTCGACTCGAGCGGGCTCAAGATCAACACGCAGTCGCTGGCGACAGTGGTTGTGGGAGGTCTCGCGTTTCAGTCACCGCCGGGTCAGGACGCCGGACAACAGGCCGCCGACAAGGCGGTGTTTCGACTCGCGGCGGACGAGTCGGACGCGATGCGCGAGCCGGACGGACAACCACTCAATGTGGTGATGCGATTCAACCAGTCGCTGCGCGGATTGTCCGTTGGCGCACCTGTGGACCTGCGCGGCATTGCATTGGGTCAGGTGACGGAGATTGGTATTGAATACAGCGAAATGGACAAGAGTTTCAGCATGAAGGTCTCGATGGCACTTTATCCCGACCGGCTCAGCCGGCGCAGCAGGGAGGCGCTACCGGCCCCCAACACGCCAGGTGGGCATGAGCTGCTTCAGCACCTCGTGATGGAAGGGTTGCGTGGCCAGTTGCGAACCGGCAACCTTTTGACCGGGCAACTCTATGTGGCGCTGGACATGTTCCCGAAAGCCCCGCGTGCGACCGTGGATGTGCATCAGAACCCGATCGAACTGCCGACCGTGCCTAACACGCTTGACGAACTGCAGGTGCAGATCGCGGACATTGCCAGGAAACTGAACCGGGTGCCGTTCGACAAGATCGGCGCCAACCTGAATGGCGCGCTGGAAAATGCCAACAAGCTGTTCGGTCATCTGGATACGGAGGTTGTTCCACAGGCTCGGGATACGTTGGCGGCAGCGCAGCGGACGTTCGGAACCGCTGAGGCGACGCTTCAGCAGGCGGCGCCGTTGCAATCGGATGTGCAGGATGCGATGCAGGAACTGACCCGTACGCTGCAGTCTCTCAACGCACTCGCGGATTATCTGGAACGTCATCCCCAGGCGCTTCTGTTCGGCAAGAAAGGAGACCGGCCGTGACTCTGCTTCAGTCTTATTCGCTGCGCGCTTTCGTTCGTGTGGCGGCGGCAATCAGTCTCGCTGCTCTGGCGGCGTGTGGTTCTCCGCCCAGCCGGTTCTACACGCTTGACGCCGGCGGCGGTTTGCCCACGGCGGATCGCACGGCAAGCCCCGCCGTTCTGATCGATATGCGGCCCGTTACAGTGCCTTCCGCGCTGGCGAGGAGCCAATTTGTCGTTCAGGTGAATGCCACTCAGGTCAAGGTGCTGGAGGACGATCGCTGGGCGTCGCCGCTGCCGGATGAAATCCGCACCGCAGTGCTGGCAATGGTGACCCGGCAGTCGGGTGCGCTCGACGTGCACGGGATGGCGCGCACGGACGAGGTTCCGCTGTACCGCATTTCGGTGCAAGTGCAGCGCTTTGAGACGTGGCCTGGGTCGCACGTACTGATTGAAGCTGTATGGAGCATACAGCCGTCAAATGGTCAGGAAACGATGACCTGCCACAGCATAGCCAGCCAGCCGGTCTCAGCTGGCTATGATGCGATCGCAGATGGGCATCGGCAGGCGTTGCAACGAATCTCTACGCAGATTGCGCGGGGCCTCCGTGAGCTTGGCATGACGTCAGCATTGCACGGGAGCCGGCAAGCGGTGACACGCCCGGCATCCTGCCCGTTGATGGCCTATGCTGAAGCGGGGATCGGGGTGACCCGACGCCCCTGACAGTCCTTTTTCGCGTCCGCCTTATTCCGCCTCGACTTCCGCTTCGATGAGCGGCAGCGCCCGCGTCGAAATCTTCTCAGCCTCCGCGCGCTTGAGCCCGAGTGTTTGCAAAAGCGTTGCTGCCGTACGCTCGGCAAAGTGTTCCCCGCTGAAGCCGAGTTCGTCGAGCAGCGCTGCCGCCGGCGCGCCAGGCGCGACGAAATTCAACTCGGCTGCGATTGCGGCAAGCACCGTACCACCCACCGAAAGAAAGCCGATGAAGGGGTCAGCGACCACGAAGCGCTTGGCGGCGATGCCATTTCCAATGTCCCGCAATAGCCGCTGGCCCAACCCACGGCTCAGGATGTGCGCCGAAAAACCTTCGCGTATCAGGAAACGTCCCCAGACGGGATCGCGCCGCGCTCGCATCAAGGTGTGGCGCATGGAGACGGAGATCACTTCCGCCGGATCGGACAGGCCGCCGGTGAGGCGATCGAGCATGTCGCCGAACTCCTCGAACACGTTGTCGACGAGCGTCGCGTAGATGGCTTCTTTCGACTCGAAGTGGTTGTAGAACGAACCGAAGCCCACGTCGGCGGCCTCGGTGATTTCGTTGATTGCAACGCCCTCCATGCCCTTGTCCGACATGAGCCTGAGCGCTGCGTCGAGGAGGCGCGCGCGCGTCTCACGTTTGCGGCGCGCTCCGCGCGGTTCGCGCTCCTCGGGAACTGGAGCCGGGGAATCGGAAGCCGCGGAAACGCGGGTCACACGGCCGGCGCGCTTAGGTGCAGGCCGGTTCAAAGAGTTCGCCATGACGAGTTCCAGTCTTTGCTCATGTCCAAGTATAGATTGAAATGTCTCTATTGACAAAACTATCATCTATGACTTTAATGTCACAAAAGCGTGCGGCGACGCCAGATAAACAAATAGACAGACGGAGTGACAGTGGAGACAGGAGCAATCAACACTACCGGGCCGTTCGGCCCGCGCAACCCGGCTCAGCCGTCGGCGCATGAGGTCGACCGTGCTGGGCCTGTTCGGCAGCGTGAATTGGCTCGGCAGCCTGAATGCCGATCCGAAGTTCGTTACGTCGAGTCTCATCGGCACGCGCCGGCTTTCAAAGCCGAATACGGCCATTCAAACCGTTTGATTTCCGTCCTGCCATGAAACAGACCACCGTACAGCCGGCCCGTCATCCCAATCCCACGACGAAAGCCTCGGCATTGATCTACCTGATATTCGATCGGCCGGATCTTGTGAAAGCCGAGGCATTTCTCAGTGATTTCGGTCTACGAACCGTGTTGCGCAATGAAGAGCTTGTCCTGCTGAGAGGAACGGGCGCTTCGCATTTTTGCTATGTGATCCAAAGGGCGCCGAAATCCCGGTTCGTCGGCCTTGGGCTGCAGGTCGACACCAAGGCCGAGCTCGATGCACTTGCAAGGCTGCCTGGCGCATCTGCGGTCGAACGATCGCAGTTGCCGGGCGGCGGCTATACCGTGCGGCTGACTGACCCTTCCGGTTTTCGCGTCGATGCGATATGGGATCAGGCGCCGGCTTCAGTGCTATTTCATCGGCCACCGTTGCCGTTCAATTCCGTGGACGCGGCCGTGCGCATTAACGGAACACAGCGGCCACCCGAATGTGCGCCGGAAATCATCCGGCTTGGACATGTGGTGCTAGAACTCGTCGACTATCAGGAAACCTGCGCGTGGTACACGCAGCACTTCGGCTTCATTCCAAGCGACGTGCAGGTACTTCCCGATGGTTCCCCCGTCGTTGCGTTCATGCGGCTCGATCTTGGCGAACGGCCGGCCGATCACCATACGCTAGCGCTTGCACAAGGCTTTGTACCGACCTACAGCCATAGTGCGTACGAAGTCGTTGACGCTGACGCAATTGGCATGGGGCAGCGCGTGTTGCGCGACAAGGGCTGGACGCACGCGTGGGGGATCGGCCGGCATATCCTGGGTAGTCAGATTTTCGACTACTGGCAAGACCCGTGGGGCGACAAGCACGAACACTATTGCGACGGCGATCTTTTTACAGCCGACACGCCCGTGGGCGTGCATGCGGTGAGTCGCGAAGCGATGGCGCAGTGGGGACCGGCAATGCCACGCAGCTTCACCAAACCAAAATTCACGCCCACGAGCATCGTGGCGCTCGTCAAGAACCTGCGTCGCAGCCCCGACCTGACGCTCTCCAAACTTCGCAGGCTGGCAAAGATTTTCGCCTGAACCAATCCCTTCCATAAGATCCGGAGATCTAACCATGGCACTTCACGTTCTGCATTACAGGCATCATGGCCGTCCCCAATGGGGCGTCGTCGTCAACGGCGCGATCACGCCGATTCCGGGCGACTTCAAGACGACCGCTGAGTTTATCGAAGCCAATCCGGTTGAGCGGCTGTTCATGCTGAGCGGTCCGACGATTCCCGAATCGGAAGTGCAGTGGTTGTCGCCCGTGACAGCCAATCAGCAATTCATCTGTCAAGGCGCGAATTACCGCCAGCATATGATCGAGTCCGGACTGGATCCGGATGTGAAGAAATTCAACATGATCTTCACGAAGGCAACAAGCTGCATTGTTCCAGCCGACTCGCCCGTGGTTAAACCGAAAGAGGTGCGTTTCCTCGACTACGAGATCGAACTCGGGCTTGTGCTCAGACGCGACATCAACTCGCGCGAAACGGTCTCTGACGCAAACCTGCATGACTATATTGCCGGCGTCGTGATCGTCAACGACTACTCCGCGCGCGACATCCAGATTCCTCAGATGCAGTTCTACAAGGGCAAGAGCTATCGCACGTTCGGCCCGGTGGGTCCTTACCTTTGCCTGCTGGAGGAACAGGATATTCCAAAGCTGAAAGAGTTCGTGCTGACGCTCATGGTGAACGGAACGGTCCGGCAGAGCGATTCCACGGCGGGCCTTGTCTATGGTCCGGCCGAGACGCTAACCGAGCTTTCCGCCGTTCACGACCTGCACGCCGGCGACCTGCTCGCCACCGGCACACCTTCGGGCTGTGCGCTGAGCATTCCGTCGCCCGAAAAGCAGCGCGCCGCGGCGCAACTGCCCGAAGCAGAAAAGTGGCGTCTTTTTCTGAAGATGCAGGAGGACAGGCCGCAGTACCTGCAGGCGGGGGATCTCGTGGAGGCGCATATCGTCAGCAGCGACGGTTCCATCAATCTGGGCGTGCAGCGTAACTTCGTTGTTGACGAGGCAGCATGACAGGCGTCGCGAACATGGACGATGTCCAGGCTATCGAAACGCAGGCGCGGTTGGCGGACCTGCCGTCGAGTACCTACGAGATGATCTGTCGGGGCGCCGCCATCAATCCATCGGCACCCGCGCTCTCGTTCTTTGCAACGGCCGACGAGTACCGGAACGGCGAGTGCTGGACCTATGGCCAACTGGTGCGCGACATCACGCGAACCGCGAACCTGTTTTCGCGGCTGGGAGTACAGCGCGACTCAGTTGTCGCCTATGTACTGCCCAACCTTCCGGAGACGCACTTTGTGATCTGGGGCGGCGAGGCGGCGGGGATCGTGTGCGCGATCAACCCGCTGCTTGAAGGGGAGGCCATCGGCGACCTGCTTAATGCTTCGGGCGCCAGTGTGCTCGTCACACTGGCACCGTTTCCTGGGGTCGATCTCTGGCAAAAAGTGCAAACCGTGCTGCATACAGTGTCTTCCCTCAAGCATCTTGTGCTCGTCAATCTGGCCGACCGGATGCCGCGCGAAAAGCGTTCCGCGGCCCGAACGCTGCAGCGTGATGAGTCTTCAAGATTGCATGGACCTGGCGGCATTCATAGTGCCGTTCCTTCGCATATTTGCGTTCACGATTTCGGCACCGCGATAGCCAGTGAAGACGGCGATGTGCTCAGCAGCGTGGTTGAAATCGGTGTCGAGGATGTATCTTCGTTGTTCTGCACGGGCGGCACCACCGGACTGCCGAAGATTGCGATTCGACGGCACGGCAACGAGGTGGCCAATGCGTGGAGTGCGGGGCAATTCCTTGGCGAAAGCGTTGGTCCGGGAAAAACGATTTTTTGCGGATTGCCGCTCTTCCACGTCAATGCCGTGCTGGTGACGGGTCTGCTGGCGTTCTCGCGTGGTGCCCACGTCGTGCTCGGCACTCCGCAAGGCTATCGAGGCGACGGCGTTGTAAATCGCTTCTGGGAAATTTTCGAGCATTACCGCATCAACTTCTTTAGCGGGGTCCCGACACTTTATGGGTCTCTGCTGGACGTTCCCGTTGGCGCGCACGATATCAGTTCGCTCGAGTATGGACTGTGTGGCGCCGCCCCCATCCCGGTGGAACTGCTTCGCACGTTCCAGAATCGTACCGGCGTAAGAATCCTTGAAGGCTACGGCCTCACGGAGGGTACCTGCGTCAGCAGCGTCAACCCTCCGCTTGGCGAGCGCAGGGCCGGTTCGATTGGGCTTCGTTTGCCCGGTCAGGCAATGAAGGCAGTCGTGGTCGACGAAAACGGCCGCTACGTACGGGATTGCGTGGCGGATGAGGTCGGCCAGCTGATTATCTCCGGGCCAAACGTGTTCGCTGGCTATATGCGAACGGACCAGAACAGTGGCATCTGGATGGAAGGCGGTGACGGTGCGCACTGGCTCAACACCGGCGATCTCGGACGCTGCGATCCCGACGGGTACTTCTGGCTCACCGGCCGGAAGAAAGAACTGATTATCCGAGGGGGGCACAACATCGACCCCGCGGCAATCGAAGAACCACTGCATCGTCATCCCGCGGTACAGATCGCAGCAGCGATAGGGCGCCCGGACATGCACGCCGGCGAATTGCCGGTTGCCTATGTCCAGTTGAAGCCTGGCACCACCGCAACCGAAGCCGAATTGGCCGAGTTCCTGCGCCGCGAGATAAACGAACGTGCCGCACTGCCAAAGGGCATACGGATCGTGGATGCGATACCTCTGACGGGCGTTGGCAAGATATTCAAGCCCGCGCTGAAGCGGCGTGAAATGACGGACGCGATGCGGTCGGCCCTCGCGGAAGCGGGCGTCGAGGACGCAACCGTTAGTCTGATTGATGACACCTCACGCGGGATTTCACTGCACGTCGAACTTTCAGACCCGACGTTGGAAGTATTGGCGACTTCCGTGCTGGGGCGTTTTCCGTTCGCATTTTCGATCTCGGTCTCCGCACGGGATTAGAACTTAATCAGAGGGCCGCGTGGCGATGCCGCGATTCGATGGAATTACGGTGTTGGTAAGTTAGTAAACCTAATTTGTGATAGGGGCGATGATAAGGGCTGTATTAAACAGGGAAGGAGAAGAACCCGCCAATCAGGAAATTGCAAAGGTCACACCAATAATCCATAAAAATTTTTAGACAAAGGGACAGGAGAAGAGACATGGAAAATTGCAAGCGAGCCTTCAGATCGGTGGGCATGGCAGCATGCATCTGCTCGGCCGGCTTGATCGGCAACGCCAATGCGCAGTCGGCCGGAAGCGTGACACTGTCGACAGGATGGCTTCACATTGCACCGCAGGGCGATGCAACACCGCTGACCGTGGAAAGCGTCGGTGGCGTAGCGGTGAATCGTCAGTTGACCGGCAGCGGGGCGCATGCCAGCTCAACCAATACGGTGGGCATCACCACCGAGTACTACGTCACGGACAGCATCGGTGTCGCAGTGTTGTTCGGACTGCCATTGAAGGTAAATCTGATTGGCGACGGCACGCTGCAGAAGTATGGCAACCTGGGTTCCACGAGACCGATGCCGCCAGCGATCGAGCTTCGATACCACCTTTTCTCAGCCGAATCGAAATTCCGCCCATTCGCCGCATTAGGCGTGAACTACACGTGGTTCACCCAGGTTCGGACAACCAATAGCCAGTTCGTGACCGATAGCGTGGGTCCAGGCGGTTCGGCACACGCCACGCTCAGTTCATCGTGGAATCCGGTGTTCGAAATCGGGGCAAATTACGCGATTACGAAGCACTGGTCCGTCGGAACCACTGTCAACTATATGCCGGTGAAAACTAATCTGGTGTTGTACGGACAGACAGCGACTGGAACGCAGATCGTGTCCAGATCGACGCTTCGGCTCGATCCCCTTAGCGTCTTCGTGAACGTCGCCTATACGTTTTAACGAGTACAGACCTTTGACTCCCAGCGTGACATGACCGCGCCAGTCAGGGCCGCTCACATGTTCACGCAAGCTTGCCGCTCAGGCGTTCATGCCGCCGCTTGTGCAATAAGTTCTTTTTGGATCGAATATGAAACGACAGGTCCTCAAGACCATTCTTTTTGCGTTGCCCAAGCTCCTTGAGTTGACGGCACGCCGGTTTCCCGCCTATCGTGAACGCCTGAAGCAGCGCGATCTGGTCGTTTCGATCGGGCTCATGGACGGAAGCATCAATCGGCTCATCGAGTTCAAGAATGGCCACATTCGGTCGCGTGCCGGCAATCATCGGCGCTCCGACGTGCGCATGGCTTTCAAGGATGTCGCCACCGCGCTGAAGTTCTTTTCCCCCAAGCCGGACCAGGGCGAGATTATCCACGCCGCCAAGAACTTCAAAGTGGTGACCGAAGGCGAGGACGAACTGCTGGTTTGGGTTATGCAAACCCTGAGCATGATGCAGACCATCGGTTTGCCGATGGGCACGCGGATGCGCGACGGTACGCGCCGCTACACCACGTGCACAAACGGCGGCCCGCTGTTCGTCTACGTCAACCGTGGCCGCGTCGTCCGGGTCACGCCCATCGATCTCGACAGCACCGACGCGCCGAGCTGGGTAATCGAAGCGCGTGGACGCCGCTTCAGTCCGCCACGGCGTGGACTGGTCGCGCCCCACGCGTTGACGCTCAAGTCGCTCGTCTATTCGGACAAGCGCATCCTTCATCCCATGAAGCGAGTCGACTTCGATCCTGACGGCGAACGCAATCCGCAAAACCGCGGCAAGTCCGGCTATGTACGTATCAGTTGGGAGGAGGCGCTGGACATTGTCGCCAAAGAAATCAACCGGCAGAAGCGCGTTCATGGACCAGGTTCGATTACGTTCCCGCTGTCGTCCCACCACCAGTGGGGGAACGTGGGCTATTACCTCAGCGCGCTGACGCGTTTTGCCAACCTGATCGGTTTCACCCGGGTCGCCGCGAACCCCGACAGCTGGGAAGGCTGGTACTGGGGCGCGATGCATCATTTCGGCAATTCGATGCGGATCGGCGTTCCATCCGGCTATGGCGGTGTCGAGGATTGCCTGAAGGAAGCTGACATGATCGTCTTCTGGTCCTGCGATCCCGAAAGCACCAATGGCGCCTATGCGGGATTCGAGGGGACGCCGCGACGCCTGTGGGCCAAGGAACTCGGCATTGAGTTCGTGCATATCGACCCGCACTGCAATCCCACCGCGCAATTACTCGGCGGGCGATGGATTCCGGTCCGACCGCAAACCGACGCCGCACTCGCTACCGCCATCATGTACGTGTGGGCCGTGGAAAACCTGTACGACAAGGATTACGTCGCTACCCGCACGACCGGGTTTGACGAGTGGAAAGCCTACCTTCTCGGCGAAACCGACGGCGTTGCCAGAACGCCCGAGTGGCAGGAAAGCGAGACCGGCGTGCCCGCCAAGGACGTCCGCGCGCTTGCGCGCCGCTGGGGGAACAGGAAGGTCCATCTGGCTGTCGGGATGACCGGTGCGGGATTCGGTGGTGCGGGCCGAGGCGCGACGGGAGCCCAATGGGCACGCTGCATGATCATGATGATGGCGATGCAGGGCTGGGGTAAGCCGGGCGTGAATTTCGGCTGCCTTGAAGCGGGTGTTCCTCACGACCTCCATTTCTATTTCCCCGGCTACGCTGACGGCGGCATTTCCGGCGACCTGGCGTGGACCGCCAACGCGGTGAACAATTACCAGCGCATGCCGCATATCCTGACCATGAATCCCGTCAAGCAGATGGTGCCGCGGCAGCAACTTCCCGATGCCATCGTCAACGGTCATGCCACAGGCTACCTGTGGGACGGCATGTCGCAGGAAGCCCAGTTCGCGCCGTTTACCTATCCCATGCCCGGGTATTCGCCGATCCACATGATCTACCGTTACGGCGGATCCGCCTTCAGCACGGTGACGAATTCCGGACGCTGGGCCGACGCCTACCGACACTCGAGTATCGAGTTCGTGGTCAATCAGTCCATCTGGATGGAGGGTGAGGCTCAGTTTGCCGACATCATCCTGCCTGCCTGCACTTCTCTGGAGCGCTGGGACATCGGGGAATGGTCGAATTCCGGCGGCTACGCACATCATGGCTACAGCACGGTCAATCATCGCATCATGACGCTGCAGCACAAGTGCATCGAGCCTTTGGGCGAGTCGCGTTCCGACTACGACATCTTCACCGCGATCCTGACCCGGTTGGGCCTGGGCGCCGTGTTCACCGAGGGCTGCAGTGAGCTTGACTGGGTCAAGCGCGTCTTCGACTCGTCGGATCTGCCGGATCATATTTCGTGGCGCCAGTTCTGCCGCAAGGGTTATTTTGTCGTGCCGCCCGAGAAGCCCGAATTGCGCCATCCGGTGGACATGCGTTGGTTCGCGGAGGGCCGGCGCAAAGACCTGCAGGAACCCCACCCGTTGCCGTCGCAGTTCGCCGAAAAATTCGGCTCGGGTCTGCAAACGCCCAGCGGCAAACTGGAGTTCGTACCCGAGTTGCTCAAGCGGCACACGGCAGACAATCCCGAACGGCCGGCGCTCAATCGCTACATTCCGTCGTGGGAGGGAATGCGTTCCGAACTCGCCGACCGGTATCCACTCCAGTTGATTGCCACGCATAGTCGTTACAGCTTCCATACCCATTGCGACGGCAAAAATTCCTCGGTGAACAGCATTGATGACCATCGCGCACTGATCGGCGGCCACCGCTTCTGGCTGCTCAGGCTGAGTGTGGCGGACGCGGTGCTGCGAGGCATCGCCCATCGCGATCTGGTCAAGGTTTACAACAACAGGGGCGCTGTGATCTGTGCCGCCGACGTCTCGCCGCTGGTCAACGCGGGCGTTGTCAAGTCATACGAGGCGAGCGCCGAATTCAGACTGATCGAAATTGACGGCGAGCGCGTCGAGATCGGCGGCTGCATGAATATGCTGACCCCCGACCGGTCTCAAACCGCCGGCACGAGCAGCATGAGTCCCAACTCGTGTCTGGTGCAGGTCGAAAAGTGGAAATCCGCCGAGGCGTTCATGCTCGGTCGTGCAGCGTGAGGAGCATGAAATGAGCAAGTGGAATCTGATTGTCAAGGTCGGGCAGTGCGAGAACTGCCAGAACTGCGTCATCGCCGCCCGGGACGAGCATGTCGGAAACGACTTTCCCGGTTATGCCGCGCCCGCGTCGGCCAATGCAGAGAGCGTCGTGCGCATCCTGCGCCGTGTTCAGGGTGACGCCCATATGGTCGAGACCACGTATCTGCCGGTCATGTGCAACCACTGCGACGACGCGCCATGCATGCGGGTGGGCGGCGATGCGATTCGCAAGCGCGCCGACGGCATCGTCATCATTGACCCGGACAAGGCGCGGGGTCGCAAAGACATCGTGAAGTCGTGCCCGTACAAGGCAATCGTCTGGAACGAAGAGCTTCAATTGCCACAGACCTGGATCTTCGATGCGCATCTGCTCGATCAGGGCTGGTCCCGGCCGCGCTGTCAGCAGTCCTGCCCCACCGACGTATTTGAGACCGTCAAGCTGGATGACGCAACAATGGAGGAGAAGGCCCGGCGCGAGGGGCTGAAGGTGTTGCGGCCGAATCTCGGCACGAAGCCTCGCGTGTGGTATAGCGGCCTCGAGCGCTGGGAAACCTGCTTCATTGGAGGAAGCGTCAGCGTGCAGATGGAAGACGTGACGGAGTGCGTCGCGGATGCTGTCGTCACGTTGTACGTCGGTGACGAGAAGGTGGGCGAGACCGTTTCGGACTGCTTTGGCGATTTCCGCTTCGGTGGGCTTGCCAAGGGAAGTGGCCTCTATCGGGTCGAAATCCATCATGACGCCGGTAACGCCCGGCGTAATTGCGAACTGGACGAAAGCGCTTACCTGGGCGAGATCAGGCTCGCCCAGTCGACAACCGGCGTGGGAGTCGCGTGATCATGAGCACCGCAACATAGCTGCTTTGCCCAAGACCGGCGGATCCTATCTAGCTGGGATACGACGGAACGCGATGCCCCGACCGGGAAAAGGCGAGGATCTGGTCCGGCCTACGAGAGAGCTCCAGATAGGATCCGCTTTGGGGGTCAGCCCAAGCTGACATCAATGCGGCGTGGTTTTGCTTCCTCCCGACGCGGGATGGTCAGCCTCAGCACGCCATCTTTCAGGTTAGCCTCAATCCGCGACGTGTCGAAATCATCGCTAACGGCAAACTGTCGCGAAAAGTGGGGGGCGCGTATCTCGGCGTGGGAGAGACGCAGGTTTGCCGGGGTAGGCACTGCCGACTGAGCTTCGATGGTCAGGCTCCCGCCGTGGACGTTCACATCGAGCCGTTCCCTGGTGACGCCAGGCAAGTCAGCCAGTAGCGTCACACCATGACTGTCCTCGAAAATGTCGACCGCTGGTGTCAGCGTTAGCCGGCGGGTCTCGTCTGCGGCGCTGCGGCTTGCTGGATCGGTCTCGCGCTGTGCAATTTGCGTGGCGTCGCTCATCGTGTCACCTCATCACTCAACTGTAATTGCGCGGGGTTTGGACATCTCGCGCTTACCAACCGAAATCAACAGGCATCCGTTCACGTAACGCGCCTGTACCTTGTCGGGATCGGCATGCTGGGGCAGCTCGACCGCTCGCCGGAAAGAGCCGGCAAAGCGCTCGTGCGTGTAGGCCCGTCGGCCGTCGGCGGGATCGGGCAGTGAACTCGTCCGCTCGCCGGCGATGGTCAGCAGGCCCTTGTCGATGGAAATATCCAGCTTCGATGCATCAATACCGGGCGCAAACGCGACGATTTCAATCGTATCGTCGGTCGTCCCGATGTTGATGGGTGGAAAGGTCCCGACTCGGCTTGAGCGAAGGCTGGAAGGAAATCCGCCGAAAAGGTTAGACATCTGCCGCTGCAGACGGTCCAGTTCGCTGAAGAGTTCGGTGCCAAAGTAAAGGTCACTCATGGTCGCTTTCTCCTCTGGTGGTGGGGAGACGAACCGGTGAACGCGCTCCAGTCCGCTTGCCCCAGCCGCAAAACAAACAAGGTTGAAACACGCAGCGCCCGCGTCGACCCGCGAGCGACTGCCCGAGCGTTTTCAAAATAAGATGCAGGAAAAGATTTTCAAGCCCCTCATTTGAGGAATTTTTCTGGCTTGTTGTCGGGCTTGAAAAACCGATGACCGCCCTTATCATCCGCGCACCAGTGTCACCCCAGGAGAACTCCATGGAATTCGAAACAGAGTGGATAACTCTCGGAAAGCATCGGTTCAGGTTGCGCTCGACGAAAGGCTTTCCGACTGAAGTGATGCATCAGCTTGCCGGCGTCGTGAGACTGGCGGTCGATAACAACATGAGCGCGCGAGCCCGCATAGTCGAAATCGTGCAGCGGAAGGAGCAAAGTTATGACATATCCATAGGCACGACACTCGCCGAAGACCGCATTTGTGCGCCGCAACTTGAGGGCGCAATCTCAACAGTGATGGGACTGCTACCCGACCAGGTCAACGTTCTAGTCCAGACAGTTACGCAGGAAGAGGTAGACCTGCATTTCGGCGTCTATGAACGCATGCTGGCCGAAAAACTCGGTGTTGTGCCGCCTATCCAGTGATAAGGTTGCGTGGCCCGTTGCCGCTCTCGGCCGCGGGTCCACTTCGGCTTTCCGGTCCGTTTGCAATCACGTGGAGCAGGATTTTGTGATTGCAGTCGATACTGGCCGTAGCAGCAGCCGTGATGCGGTTGCGAGGCCAACCCCGAAGGTCTCGTCCGTCTATGCGCTGCCGCATAGCTTCGCCACGGTTGTGAGAACGACGTTGATAGGCGCCGGCTTTTGCAGGCAGACGTGGTAACAATTCGCTTCACGAGCGGCCGCTGGCGCTGCTGTATGAACAAGCACAGGAATGCGCGAAAGTTCGGGATTCGATTTGATATGACGGCATAGCTCCCGACCATCAACCAGCGGCATCATCCAGTCGGTGATGATAAGGTGCGGCCGCCAACCGTCCAGAATCCGGAGCGCCTCCGCGCCGTTCGCGGCGCATCGCACTTCGTACCCCTCTCCAATGAGAATCAGATGCCAGGCCGTCAAAATATCCGGCTCGTCATCGACAAGCAGAATCGAGTGCATGAGACGACTGCCTATATGTGTTGAGTAAGCGGATACGTGAGCGTGCAATTCGCGTTCCCGGTGTCTTCGCGCCGGTTACCCGTTTGCTGACGCTCGCTTATTTGGGGCAGCTGACCGGGGGGGCTGTTCAAACGAACTTGGGATGGCTCGGGCGTCGACGAATGAGGACAGAGTGCTCCCATCGCAGAACTTATGTTGCGCCTGAAACGCGCGAGCAATTCGTACCTCCAGTACGTCCTTCGTAAGCTCGCGGCAATTTGTGCAGGGCAACTCATGCGGATCCATAGAAAGGGCTGTTGTTTGGTTGGGCGGGTAGATCTTTCCTGGCCACGCTATGGCAACGCGGCGACAGTGCGCCCAATTGGACGTTATTACCGACAGGCTCTGGCAATCTCCAGCGCCGCTCTCGCGTTAAAGTTATTTCGTCGGAGGCCGTTATGCCGTCTATTGGGCGGTTTCTTTGGGGCAACAAGTTGTCGCTATTTTCACCAGAAGCAGCACTTGGAACTCTTTGGATAAATAGCCGGTACGAACGAACTTGGTGTTGTGGCGCCACACGGGATAAGCGTGAACGAAGAATTCGAGGCGGTGCGAATAGGGGAGCTGGCTGGATTGGATACTGCCCGGTTAGATGAAATGCAGTTTGGCGTCATCGGGTTAAGCCCGGATGCACTTGTCACGGTCTATAACGCGACCGAATCGAAGAACGCCGGATTGCGGGCGCAGCGAGTATTAGGGAAACATTTCTTCGAAGAGGTGGCCCCGTGCATGAATAATTTCATGGTGGCGCAGCGCTTCGAAGACGAGGAGGCAATTGACGATATTGTTCCCTACGTTTTGACCTTGCGCATGCGCCCGACCCCGGTGCGGCTCAGGCTGCTGAAAGCGCCGGACTGCGCGACGCGGTTTGTCCTGATTGAGCGAAAGGCGGCCCATTGAACGCGGTGAATCCAGACACGAACGACCTCGAGTCCGAATACGAGGCGTTACTCTCGTTCATGTACCTGTCCCCGGTCGGGATTATCCGCAGCGACCAGGCGGGTCTCGTGGACATGATGAACCCCCTTGCCGCGCAGCTTCTCATGCCTCTGGTAAAAGGCGGCGGTATCGAGAATATTTTCGATAGCCTGGCGTCAGTGGCGCCGGAGCTTCGCAACCTGGCGGCCAGCTTTGAGGGCGAGCGGGGGGCAGTGTGTGAAAACCACCGGGTGTTTGTGACGCCGGCCAAAGAGGGGGCGGTCGTGCTCGCCTGTTCCATCATCAAGGTGGGTGAGAATCTGCTGATGACGGTGCTGACGGACATTTCCCGGCAGGTTGCGGCCGAGAGAAGAGCGCGGCAAACAGAATCGTGGCTGGCCGGAATCTACACGAGCGTCAACGACTTTGCTTTCTTCTCGCTTGATGCGCAAGGGCGTATTGAAAGCTGGAATCCATCGGTTGAACGCCTGACGGGATTTGGCGAGACCGACGTCGTCGGGCACACA
Source organism: Paraburkholderia sp. RL17-381-BIF-C (assembly GCF_046026435.1). NCBI lineage: Bacteria > Pseudomonadati > Pseudomonadota > Betaproteobacteria > Burkholderiales > Burkholderiaceae > Paraburkholderia > Paraburkholderia sp. RL17-381-BIF-C. Next base: position 26,227 of record NZ_JARESX010000027.1, read on the forward strand.
CTCTCGTGCTTTTATGCCCGCGACGAGCACGTATCGCACCGTTCACCGGAGCATATCGCGCTAACGCGTGACGAGGGTTGGCACGTGGAGGAGTTCTGGTGTGAAACCAGGGGCGGTCGACGCTACTGGGGGCAGGTTCTCGTCGCGGTGCTGCGCGAAGAGGAAGGGGAGATAGCGGGGTATTCGGTCGTTCTGAGAGACGTGACGGAGCGCAAGGTGAGCAGCGACAACCTTGCGCGCCTGCTTACGACCGACCACCTGACAGGCGTATCCAGCCGGGCCCACTTCTTTGAAGTTGCCGAATCCGAGGTGGCGCGCGCCGAACGACATGGGCGGGCATTGTCGGTCGTTATGCTGGACGCGGATTACTTCAAGCGGATCAACGACACGGCCGGGCATCAGGCGGGTGACGAGGTTTTGAAACGGATCGCCGGCGAAGCGAAGGGGCTGTTACGCACGTCCGACACGGTCGCGAGACTCGGCGGCGAGGAATTCATTCTGATGCTCCCGTCTACGACGGCTGGAGAAGCGTTGGTGGTCGCTGAACGGCTGCGGGTTGCGGTCGAGCGGGCGCGAATCGAAACGGCGGTCGGGCAATTGAAAGCGACGATCAGTCTGGGCGTCGCGACATTGAGTCCTGCCAATCCGACGCTCCAGGGATTGCTGGCTGCCGCCGACCGCGCGCTCTACGAGGCGAAAAGAGCAGGGCGGAACTGCGTACGCGGTGAGGTTTTGGAGCCGGCGGGCGAAGCATGCTCCGCCTGCGAAGAAGCCAACACACCGGGAGAGTGACGGCCGCCCCGCAGCAGGACCAACGGCGTCAATCCTAATCAGCAAACAATCAGCGCGATAACAAGAGATGGACTCCTTCATGATTCGTAGCCCCGATGGGGTGGCGGGACAGCCGCAACGATGTTCCGGGTGCAAGGACATTACGCCCCTGCCGATAGAGATCGATTTCGCGTTTCAGCCCATCGTCGATGTGAGCGCCCAGGCTGTGTTTGCATGCGAGGCGCTCGTGCGTGGTGCGCACGGGGAATCCGCGCACTCGGTGCTGTCGCAGATCGACGATGCAAACAAATACCATTTTGACCAACGCTGCCGGCAGGTTGCGATCGCCAGTGCAGCCGCGTTAGGTCTCGACTCGTTTCTCTCCATCAATTTCATGCCCAACGCGGTCTATCGGCCGGAGGTATGCATCAGGAGCACTCTGGAAGCTGCGCAGACGCATGGTTTCCCGATTGAAAAAATCATATTCGAGACCGTTGAAGGTGAACATCTGGCCGACCGCACACATCTGGTCGAGATTTTCAGGGCATACAAGACATTTGGCTTCCTGACGGCAATTGATGATTTCGGAGCCGGTTATTCGGGGCTTGCTCTGCTGGTGGATTTCCAGCCCGACATCATCAAGCTCGACATGGGACTGCTCCGCGGTATCGACACTGACCCGGTGCGTCAGCGCATCGTGCGAGGCGTGATTTCAATTTGCGACGATCTTGGTATCCGTGTCGTGGCGGAAGGCATCGAAACCAGGGGCGAACGAGACTTCTTTGTTGCGCATGGAGTCAGCCTGATGCAGGGCTATTTTTTCGCAAAACCAGGTTTTAAAACGATTCCGGCAATCGATAAGCTAAAGTGCTTTACATAGCCATAAGCATGCTGGTCTGCTAGCAGTCCAGGTTACCTTGCACCTTTGATCTGGCTTGGTGACTGCTTTGTCGATGGGGCCGCGAGCTACCAGGTGGCGATTCGCTCGCCCAGCATCCGGCCGCTGTGCCACGCACCCTCGACTCTGCCGCCGTTGAGCCAATCGCCACACAATGCCAGGCCGCTGGCTTCATCCCACATGTATCCAGGCGCGGGCTCCTCGCTAGCCTCGGTGTCAGCAAATCGCCAGCGGTGCGCCGTCCATTCGGTGGACTTTTGGCCGCCGTGCAGCGCAAACGCTTCGAGCAGACAATCCGCGACACGTTCCGCGCTGGCGTCGATGTAGAGCTCGCTCCAGTCCGCGTTCGCGTGCAGCAACCATGTTTCGGGGCCGTTGCGGCCCGGCTTGCTGCTGTCGCGCGCTATCCAGCGCAGGGGCCCCTGATTGATGAAAGCGGCATCGAACGGCACTGGCACGCGAGCGGGCAGGCGCACCATGAGTGCCCAACATGGGCGCATCGCGGTCTCGCGTGCGAGCACCGCCAGTCCGGTCGCGGCTTCACGCAGCAAGTCCGCCGCCTGCGGGGCGGGCATGGCGAGGACCACGACGTCGAAGCGATCCGCAAGCATGCCCTGTTCGGCTGACACGAGACGCCACTGTCGCCCATCCCGATGCAATGCCGTGACAGTGCAACCCAAGGTCACCGACTGAGCGTCAGCCAGAAACTTCGCGGGCGAGTTCATTGACGGCGTACCGACGAAGCGGTCTTGCTTGCTCGCCCATGCGGTTTGTGCGGACCCATCGAGCACCGCGATCCGTGCAGGCCATATCGCGGCGACGCCCGCGTTCTGCCAACGCGCCACTTCCGCCTGGAAGAGCGGATCGCGAGCGGTGAAGTACTGCGCCCCATGGTCGCACTGCCAGTCGCCCTGGCGACGGGTGCTCATCCGCCCGGCAGGCCCGCGGCTTTTGTCGAACACGTTGACCTCGAACCCGGAGCGGCGCAGCACCGTCGCGCATGACAACCCGGCGATCCCCGCACCGACGACGGCTATTCGTGGGCCTTTCCGTTTTATAGGCATGACTTCTCTCTCCAGGGTTCGCGGACTCGCAGGGACCCGCCACCAAAGCCAATTTCGCATTGAGATGCGTCACGGTGACTCCGAGTATGGAGTCTTGATGTCCAAGTATGACACATTGACGATCTTTTTTAACTTTGAGGAGGCGACTCGACTCGCAATAATGATTCACATTGACTCGAAACAGGAATATTATCCCGAGTCATGCAACGCTAAAGGAATGGCCATGCCGTCGCCCTCCGTCGAAGACACGTCGCCCGCTCGCAATTACAGGAGCGGGGAGGCCGCCCGGCTTGCGCGGATGCCGGTCACGAGGCTCAGGCTTTGGGAGCGGCGCTACGAAGTGGTGGGCCCGGCCAAAAGTGAGGCCGGACAGCGCCTGTATTCCGAGGACGACGTGCGCCGGCTGGTTCTGATCAACGCGCTGGTGCAGCGCGGCCACGCGATTGGAGCGATTGCGCGGCTCGAGCGCGAGCAACTCGAGTTTCTTGCCGCAGGGGAGGCGTCCAGCGGCAGATCGCGCCCCACCAATGCCAGTCATGAGGTCAGGTTCCGGCTCACGCTAGTGGGGGAGAATCTGGCCCGGCGCCTGGCTGAAACGGGTATCGATCTGCGGCGCTACGGCGTTGGCAAGCTCGCGGAGTATGCGGATCTCGCGGCGGCGCGCGAAGGCGCGTCATCTGAAGGGGAAGAGGCGAACCTTCTGCTACTGCGTGTTCCTGCGCTGCATGAGGACGCCGCTTCGGACGTTCTCGCGCTCAGCGACGCCTGCGGCGCGGCGGCGGTTGCCGTGGTGTACGGCTTCGGTACGGGGCGCGCGGCAGAAGCGTTGCGCCTCGCGGGTGTGCGGCTGTATCGGGAGCCCGACAGCAGGACCGAGCTTCGCCAGATGCTCGGCGATCTGTGCCACAGCGCTCGGGTGGCGCATGAGGCCGGCGAAGCCCCCTCCTGGTCGCGCTCGCCACGTCGGTACGACGACGCCGAGCTCGAAGCCATCGCTGCCCGCTCGTCGACGATTGCCTGCGAATGTCCGCGGCACCTTGCTGAACTGGTGATGCAACTGTCGACGTTCGAATCCTATAGCGACGAATGTACATCGCGCTCGGCGCACGACGTTGCGTTACACCGGCATCTCGGCGACGTCGCCAATCGCGCGCGCGTGCTGATCGAGTCGGCGCTCGAGCGTGTGGTGCGCGAAGAAGGCTGGTCGCCTCAACCGCATCAGGCGGAGTGAGACGGGTCTTCGCGAGTCGGGGGCATACGGCGCAAGGTTTACAGCGCACGTTACGCGTACGGATTGACACATTGACGTTGGGAGAAAAGTCTCATGGAATCAGTCGCGCAGGACATACGCCACGGCCTGGAGCTGGGCGAGGGCGTGCCGCTTTCGCAGCGGATCAGATGTCGGCTTCTCAGTGCGGGAGCCCGATTCCACGCGAACGACAACATCGCCGACTACCTTCGCGAGGGAGAACTGGAACTGCTGCAAAAGGAGGTCGCGGACAAGCTACAGGGCGTTTTGCGCTCGCTCGTCATCGATGTCGACAACGATCACAACACGCACGAAACCGCGCAACGCGTGGCGAAAATGTTCGTTCGCGAAGTCTTTGCGGGACGATACGACACCGCGCCGGCTGTCACCGAATTTCCGAATGTCGAACGGCTCAATGAATTGATGATCGTGGGCCCGCTGCGTGTGCGCAGCGCCTGCTCCCATCACCTGTGTCCGATCATGGGCCGGGTCTGGATTGGAGTGATGCCCAATGAGAGTTCAAACCTCATTGGCCTGTCCAAGTACGGCCGTCTGATCAACTGGATCATGACCCGGCCGCAGATCCAGGAAGAGGCCGTCAAGCAGATCGCGGATCTGCTCGAGGAACGCATCCAGCCCGACGGGCTTGCGGTGGTGCTGGAGGCCGACCACTTCTGCATGCATTGGCGCGGCACGAAAGACGACGACGCAAAAATGGTCAACAGCGTCATGCGCGGTTCGTTTCTTCGGGATCCCGCATTGCGTCGCGAGTTTCTGGATCTTCTACCGGGTCGGAATTGACTGGCGGGGCAGAAAGTGAGCCTTGGTGGTCGGTATTGAGTGGCTGAACGTAGCGGGTACTTGTCGGGAGTGAGGCAATGGCGGCGATCTGGATTACTGGCGCGAGCGGTGCAGTCGGATCTGCACTGGCCCGGAGACTGTCAGCGCGCGGTCTAAGCGTTGTTCTTACATCTCGCGACGGAACGAGGCTCACCGAACTCGCCGACGAACTTGGAGAGCGCGCACTCGCTGCACCCGCCGACGCAACCGATGCAGCGCAGGTGCAATGTGCAATTCAGGCAGGTATTGAGCGCTTTGGGGAAGTGACAGGTGTCGCCCATTGCGTTGGATCGATTCTGATCAGACCGCTGCACCTGACCAGCGAAGCGGATATGCGAGCGACTCTTGCCGATAACTACATCAGTGCGTGGCACGTGCTTCGGGCTTTCGTTACCGCTGCGCTCGCCCATCGCAAGCCCTCGAGCGCCGTACTGGTGGGCACGGTTGCGGCGCAGTCTGGATTTCCGAATCACGAGGCCATTGCCGGTGCAAAGGCCGCGGTGGCGGCGCTCGCCGTCACGGCAGCCGCGACCTACGCTGAGCGGGGTATTCGGGTGAATTGCGTTCATCCAGGATTAACTGTCTCGAACATGTCGTCGAAGCTGACGGGCTCACCTGAGTCGATCGCCCGGATGTCAAAGCTCAATCCGATGAGGCGTCTGGGTCAAGGCGAGGACGCGGCGGCGTTGATCGACTTTCTGCTAGGCGATGATGCTGGCTGGATCACTGGCCAGCAGATCGGGGTGGACGGCGGCCATGGCATCCTTCATTCGATGGCGGGCGCGTGATGCCATATCGTTACGTGTCAGTCAGCGTGGAGTTTCCCCGAATCGCTTCGGGCTCCAGTTGCCTGCGCGTGGAATCGGCAGGCCTCCGATGGGGCGCCCACGGCCCAACGGAACAGATCATCGCGCTGTGCCCGCACTTTTCATAGAGATGCCGCCAGAGTGCGGATTCGCGTCGCTCGTGTCCTCGGGCAGCAAGTTACCGTCATCAAGACTTTCGTCGGCATGCGCGGTGGCCGGGTAGCGCTCCGGATAGAAATGACGCTCGGCGACCTGCGCGTCGAACGTATGCGACCACTTTGCAATCACGACCGTGGCAACGCTGTTACCGATCGTGTTGCAGGCGGCGATCGCCATTGACATGAAGCGGTAGACCCCGAAAATCACCGCAACCCCTTCAACAGGCAGGATGCCGGTCGACGCCACCGTCGCAGCAAACACCACAAACGATCCGCCTGACACCGTGGCCGCACCTTTGGAGGTCAACAGCATCAATAGGAGCAGGCCGACCTGATGCTGCAGCGTAATTGGCACGCCATACGCATGAGCGATGAACAGCACGCCCATCGACATGAAAAGCGATGTGCCGTCGAGATTGAACGCATAGCCGGTAGGCAACACGAGACCGACTGTCTGCTTCGCGCAACCGAGCCGTTCGAGCTTGATTAAAAGGCGCGGCAGCGCGCTCTCGGACGACGCGGTACCCAGCACGATAAAAATTTCGTCCTTGATATAGCGGAGGAAGCGCCACAGACTAAAGCCTGCCAGTTTCGCGATGATTCCCATGACCACGACGATGAACAGGATCACAACCGCGTAGAAACTGAGAACGAGTTGGGCAAGTGCAATGAGCACGGCGGTGCCGTTGCTGCCCACCGCGTAAGCGACGGCGCCGAAGGTGCCGAGCGGCGCCAGCTTCATCACCAGGTTGATGAACGAGAACAGGACTTCGGAAACAAGATCGAGTCCCTCGTTGATCCGGACGCGGCGGCGTTCAGGAATCGCGAGTATCCCGATACCGACCATCACAGCCAGCACCACCACCTGCAGCAGTTCTCCTTTCACGAAGGCGCCGATGAAGTTATCCGGCACGAGGTGCATGACAAACGCGACGAAGCCTTGTGATTCCATTTTTGCAACCGCCGGCGGCGCTGCTCCGACGGCGATGGCCGTCATGCCCTTTCCGGTTTGCAGCAGGTTGCCAGCCAGCAGGCCGACCATCAAGGCAATGGTCGATACCACTTCAAAGTAGACAATCGAGCGCCATCCTACGCGGCCCGCGCTCTTGACGTCACCGGCCGACGCGATGCCATGCACGATGGTGAGAAACACGAGCGGCGCGACACCGGCCTTGATAAGCGACAGGAAGATGTCGCCCAGTACCTTCAGCTGCCCACCCACCTTCGGGAAAATCAGACCCACGGCAATCCCGAGGATCAGCCCGGCCAGAACCTGCATTCCCAGCCTGCGGTACCACGGCAGCCTTCTGGGCGGCGGAACGTCCGGCGATGCGTTTGATGCGTTATGGTTGTTCATGATGTGCGCTCCTCCACGTCTTTCAATCAAATGCCGCTGGACAATTCGACGGCGCGATCGACCATTTGTGGCGCGAGGCCGAGATAGTTGGCTGGATCGGTCATTCGATCGATAGCCGCGCGGTCGAAGTGCCTGGTAACTTCAGGCAGCGCCGCGAGCGCTTCGGCGAGCGTGCCGCCTTTCTCGTTCACGGTACGGCACGCGTCGTAGACGATATCGTGAGCCTGCTGGCGGCCGGTGAACGGCGCCATTCCCATCATGACTGCCTCCGCGACGATCAACCCCCGGGTGATACCCAGGTTGTGCTTCATGCGTTCGGTGTCGACGATCAATCCCCCTAGCGCAAACTTGGCCTGATGCAGCGCGCCAGCCGAGAGGATGAAGCTTTCGGGAATGGCGATCCATTCCGCGTGCCATGGGCCCGTGGCGCGCTCGAAGTCCTGGATCATCGCGTCGACCATTAGACCCGCTTGCTGCCGCACTGCTTTCGCTGCGGCAAGCATCAGTTCGCTGGAAATCGGATTGCGTTTTTGCGGCATGGTGCTGCTTGCACCGCGCCCCTTGACGAAAGGCTCGTACACTTCGGCGAACTCCGTCGACGCCATGATCATGATGTCGAGCGCGATTTTGCCGAGAGAACCCGTCACGAGCGTCAGCAGGTTGACGGCTTCGGCGAGACCGTCGCGTGCTACGTGCCACGTGGTTGCGGGTACGCCGAGCTTCAGTTCATCGGCGAGCGCCTTCTGAACCTCGAAACCCTTGTCGCCGAGCGAGGCCAGCGTTCCCGCAGCCCCTGCGAATCCGACGACGGCCACCCTCGGCCGCAACTCTGCGAGGCGTTGTTGATGCCGGTCGAACATCGCGAGCCAGATGGCGACCTTGTAGCCAAACGTGATGGGCAGCGCCTGCTGCAAGTGTGTGCGGCCCGCCATCGGCGTATCGCGGTGTTTCTTTGCAAGACCGACCAGAATCGTGCGCAGATCGCGTATGTCGCTGTCGATTAGATCGAGCGCATCGCGCACCTGCAGCGAGACCGCCGTATCCATGATGTCTTGTGTCGTCGCGCCCCAATGGACGTAACGGCCCGCTTCGCCGCACATGCCGACGAGTTGGTGAACGAGCGGCAGAATCGGATAACCCACAATGTCTGTCTCCTCGCGCATGTGATCGAAATCGATCCGCTCGATCGTCGATTCACGGGCGATCACTTCAGCCGCATCGGCCGGAATCACGCCAACGCGCGCTTCAGCCCTGGCCAGCGCCACTTCCACGTCGATATAGCGCTGCACGAGCGCGTAATCGGAGAACAGCGCACGCATCTTCGGTGTGCCGAAGGCGTCGCGAAACAGGATTGAATCGACCACAGTGCTGGCCATAGGGACAGTGCGACTCGTCATGAAGACCTCTCGGAAGTGCAGGAAACCGGTTTAAAAAGGGCCGGGACGATTCGCGGAAAACCATCGATATGTCCGGACATAATTAAATTAATATGTTCGGACATGTTGAACAAGCTATGATTTACCCTAGCCCCTGATAAATTGGCTCCATCGCCACCCAAAAATGAATCGACCGCACTTCGCCGACATCGCTCGCGACTTGACTGAGAGCATTGCGTCCGGCCGCTATCCGGTCGGCTCGTATCTGCCCACCGAACTTGAACTGCGCGACCACTATCAGACGAGCCGGCATACGGTTCGCGCAGCGCTGCATGAATTGCAGCAGTTGGGGCTCGTGTCGCGACGCAAGAACGCGGGAACGCGCGTTGAATCGACGCAGCCGAAGAACGAGTTTCGGCCTTCGCTCGCATCGGTGGACGATCTCGTTCAGTTCGGCTCCGAGCACTTGCGTCTGGTGCAATCGACGGAGGAGATCTTCGCTAGCGGCAAGCTCGCCAAAACGCTGAAGTGTGCTGACGGTGCGCGATGGCTGCGCGTTTCGAGCCTGCGCATCGACGGCGACAGGGAGAGTGCGCCGGTCGGTTGGACCGACGTATATATCGATCCGGCTTACACGGAAGTCGCAGATGCTGCGCGATCTCAACCGGATGCGCTTATCAGCTCGTTAATCGAAGCGCGTTATGGTCGCTGCATCGCGGAGATCCAGCAGGACGTGCACGCCGCGTTGATTTCGCAGGAGATGGCGGAAAGGCTGAAAGTCGATAAGGGCACTGCGGCGCTTGAGATTGTGCGGCGCTACCTTGACTCCGCGGGGGAAACCTTTGAAGTGTCGATAAGCGTCCATCCGGCTGAACGCTTCTCGGTTTCGATGCGACTGAAGCGCTCCGACGCTTAGCCGTTGCAGGGGTTGCAAGCGGACCAATCGACCGCAGTTTGCGGGCAATTGGCTGTTCCGTTTCAACCCCGATCGACCGCAATGCTTAAGGCAATTGCCGCTCCAGCCGGTGACCGCTTTTTGAATGCCATTGTCGACTGTGGAGGCATCTTCATGGAGGGCAGTTCAGGGTCGCGTGCTGCCGATCGCGACCGTTCTGGATTCCGAAGTTCATGCCGTTTGCATGAGGCAGAGGTCGACCAACAAGCGACATGGGTGGTGCGCTTGCGTCAGACATCCGGACGGCAGCTTGAGCCCGCGAACGGAGATTCGCCTCCGGCACGTCCGCCTCGCTCGCCGATGCTCGCAAGCGAGAGTGCCCCGACTATCAAGGTTGGAACACCGACGCTTCGAACGCAGCGAGTTGCACCAATTCATCAACAGCGACTTTGACTTTCGGCTGAAGGTGTCGTGTCTTCTGCCAGATCGCATGAATCGGTGTTGTCGTCGACAGGCTCGGCAGCACTTCTCGCAGCGCGCCCGTGCGCAAAGCATCTCGCGCCAGCCATCCGGGAAGCTGGGCAAGGCCGCAGCCCGTTACGCACGCGTTCAGCAAGGTGTCGCCGTCCGTTAACTCGTGACGCGCTCGCACATCAAAGTAAGCGGCTCCGCTGTCGTTCGCCGCATCTGCCAATAGCCAGCCGGACCGTACGTTGCTACGCCATCCGATCAAGCAATCGTGTGTGAGCAGATCGTCGCGTTGCACCGGTTCGCCGGTTCGTGCCAGGTAATCGGGCGCGGCGCAAATAACGAGCCTCTGCTCGCCAAGCTTACGCGCGACGAGATCCGGAAATGCATCGAGTGTGCCGATACGCACCGCCAGATCGACTCCCTCGCTGACGAGATCCACCGCCCGATCCTGCAACGTGACGGCGAGATCCAGCCGCGGAAATCGCCGGGTCAGATTCAACAGTGCAGGCACGATGTGCCGGCGGCCAAAAGTCGTCGGAAGATCGACGCGCAGGCGGCCAATAGGTTGTTCGTGGCCCGTCGACAGAAAGGCTTCTGTTTGGTCCAGATCTTCAAGGATGCGTCGGCACGTGAGCAGGAAAGTCTCGCCCGCGGTCGTCAGGTCAATGCGGCGCGTCGTCCGGTGCAGCAGTTGCACACCGAGCCGCACCTCCAGCCGCGAGATGTTCTTGCCGACCGCGGAACCGGTAAGGCCCAGCAACTCACCGGCGGCGGTAAAGCTGCCGTGATCGACGGCGGCAACAAACTCGCGAATGCCAGCAAAACGATCGTCCATACTTAATTCTGGAATCACTGGATGGAATGTATGGAATTTTACCCTCTAACTCAACCGGATCGCCGAAATTACACTGTTTAGCACGATGGCATCCGCCGTTGCAGCGAACATGAGGTGTGAAATGAAAGCATGGCTTCTCCACGATTTTGGTCTCCCTAACCTACGCGCTGGTGAGGTGCAGACGCCCACGCCACAGCCGGGCGAGCTTCTGGTAAAGGTCGGCGCGGTATCGCTGAACTTCCGTGACAAGGCTATCGTTGATGGTATTTATGAGCCCGCGAGCGTACCCAAACCGCTAATTCCCGTGTCGGACGCAGCCGGCACGGTGGTCGCCATCGGTGACGGTGTAACCCGCTTCAAAGTCGGTGACCGCGTGAACTCGACGCTGTACTCGCACTGGATCGATGGTGCGCCCGGTCCCGACGAACCGGCATATTGCCTGGGTATGCCGTTGCCGGGAGGACTCGCCGAATTCATGATCATCCACGAAGACAGCGCGGTGCCAGCGCCCGCGTCGATGAGCGACGAGGAAGCATCGACCCTGCCGATCGCTGCATTGACCGCCTGGTACGCGCTGACCGACGTCGGCCACCTGGAATCAGGGCAAACGGTACTCGTGCAAGGAACGGGAGGTGTTTCGATCTTCGCGGCGCAGATCGCCATTGCCCATGGCGCACGTGTGATCGTCACGTCGAGCAAGGACGAGAACCTCGCGAAAGTGAAGGCGCTGCTCAATAGCGACAAGGTTGAAGGGATCAACTACAGGACGCATCCGAACTGGTCGGCGAAGGTGCTCGAACTAACCGGCGGTTTGGGGGCGGACGTGACGATCGACGTCGCGGGTGGGAACGGGATCAACCAGTCTGTTGCGGCCACCAAGGTGCAAGGCGTGATAGCGCAGGTTGGTTTCCTGACGGGACAGACGAGCGCTCTCGATCTGATGCCGCTGATCTTCCGGCAAACGACGATTCGCGGGATCGCGGTCGCGCCGCGCACGTCCTTTGAGCGCATGAACGTGTTCCTCAATGCACACAAGATCAAGCCCGTCATCGATCGCGTTTATCGCTTCGACGAGACCGTGCAGGCATTTGAACATCTTGCTCGCGGCCCCTTCGGCAAAGTCGTGATCAGCATCGGCGACGCTTGATAAGCGTGGGGTCCGGGCGGCTGAGCTGTCAACGACTCCTCCAGGTTCGAGCCCCTCGGATTCAGCGCGCCGTGGTCGCTGAGTCCGCGGAAGGACCACCTCCGGACTTAGCGACCAGTGCTGCCTAAGATCGCGCTGCCGCCAGCGCGCGGCGCTGGCGCTTTACCAAAGTCTGTTTGTGAACTCAAAGCTGCCGTCGCCCTGCGACGCGTTGAGCGTCCTTTCGGGGCGAACCAGGTCAATGACCGCGGCCACCCGCGGGTTTGCCAGCCGGCTTGCGTGAACCCGCGGCTGGCTTGCCGGCGGGTTTGCTGCGTGGCTTTTGCACGCTGAATGGGCTGCTGCCGGACAAGCTTGTGCCGCTTGTGCCGCTTGTTCCGCTTGTGCCGCTTGTGCCTTTTCCCGCGGCCGCAGCGCGTTGCGCCGCGGGCTTGCGTTTGTTTTCGCCACCTTGCGGGCGCGGTTTCTTGCTGAGCACCTGTATGGCGCCCGCCGCGGCATGCGGGACTTTGGGCTTCTTAGGCTTCTTGGGTTTCTTGATGATCTGGCCCGTCGCGCTGGTTTCCGGCACGCGGTGTTCGGCTTCAAAACCCGGCTCTTCTTCACGGGGCAGTGTTTGCCGGATCAGTGCTTCAATCGCGGCCAGTTGCGGCGCTTCATCGGCACACACGAGAGACACCGCCACGCCGCTGGCGCCGGCGCGTCCGGTACGGCCAATACGGTGTACGTAGTCTTGCGCCACGATCGGCAGGTCAACGTTGATCACCAGCGGCAGGTCGTCGATATCCAGCCCGCGCGCAGCCACATCGGTGGCTACCAGCATATGTACTTCGCGCGTCTTGAAGCGCTCCAGCGCACGCAGACGCGCGGGTTGCGGTTTGTCGCCGTGGATGGTGTCGACCGCATAGCCCGCTTCATCCAGCATGGCCGCCAGGTAATCCACGCCATTGCGGGTTTTGACGAACACCAGCGCGTGTTGCCAGTTGTTCTCGGCCACGAGATGCATGAAGAGGTCTGGCTTGTTCCTCTTATCCACCGGCACTACCCATTGCTTGATCTTGCTGGCCGTCGCATTGGGCGGGCTGACGCTGATATTGACCGGGCCGCGCAGAATGCCCGCCGCCATGGCGCGGATATCATCGGTAAACGTGGCGGAGAACAGCAGGGTCTGGCGCTGAGCGGGCAACGCAGCAAAGACGGCGTTGAGTTCGCGCGCAAAGCCCAGATCCAGCATGCGGTCTGCTTCATCCAGCACCAGCGTTTGTACTTGATCAAACTGCACCGCATTTTGGCGATTGAGATCCAGCAAACGGCCCGGCGTCGCAACGAGCACATCCACGCCTTTGCGCAACTTCATCATCTGCGGGTTGATACTCACACCGCCGTAGGCGGCCAGAAATCGTAAGTCGAGGCCCTTGCCGTAATCGACAAAGCTTTGCAGCACCTGTTCGGCCAGTTCACGCGTGGGCACCAGCACAAGAACACGCGCGCGGTTGCTGGACACCGCCGGGCCGTGTTGCACTAGCCGTTGCAGCAGCGGCAGCGCAAAACCCGCCGTTTTGCCCGTGCCGGTTTGTGCCGCTGCCATGACGTCCTTGCCACTGAGCACAGCAGGAATCGCCTTGGCCTGAATTGGCGTAGGCGTCTGATAATTGAGATCCTGCAGATTACGCAGCAAGGGATCGATCAGGCCAAGCGAGGCAAAAGACATTGGCGTATTCCGGGCTAAAGCCGCGATTTTAGCTGTTGCCGCCTGATTTCGGCGCAGATCATGGTCAAGCACATCGACGTTGATCGCCACTGAAAAACGTAGCTTGCCGGGCACCGCGTCCGCACGCTGTATTCGGTTAGCAATGACGTAATCGTGCACCGAAATCGGCGTTTGGCCCGTTATCTGCTCGACCAGATCTTTAGTGCCAGCGAACTCGCCTGCCTGATAGCCGCAATACACCGCCGTAATGTGCTGGATGAAATACCGCGGCAATCCAAATTGGTTATGCGCTCGCCAGTATGGTGAATCGTACTGGCGGTTCACTCTCCGAAGCGGGCTGCCGCGATAGCTCGTTCGCCGCCTCCACTCACATCATCTCGGGGCGGCTCAGTTTCGTTCCGTCGGAAAAGCGGGCAAGTTGGTAGGGTTTAATGTCGAACTGCAGCGCCTCGTCCATTACCAGCCGGCTCACGAGCACCCCTGCGCCTGGCCCAAGTCCAAAGCCGTGTCCACTGAACCCGGACGCGATCACGAGACCGGGTTTCGCATTAACCTTCGAGATGACGGGAACGAGGTCCGGCGTCGTGTCGATCGCGCCCGCCCATGCGTGAGCGATCCGCAAGCCCGCGAGCTCGGGAAACACGCTGGCCACGTTTTGCAGGGCGCGTCCGAGCCATTCGGTATCGGGCCGGGGATCCAGCACCCGCGTTGCTTCGAACGGCGAGACGTCATCGTCGCGCCAGTTCGCGCTTGCCTCCGGTCCGTGGAAGAAGCTGGCACCGACGCGAACCTTCAGTTTTTTCTTCAGCTTGCTGCGGAACATGGTGCGAAACTTCACCGAGTGCCGCAGGTTTTGCGGCGCGAGTTCCACGCGTCCATAGCCGGGGACAGCGATCGTATAGCCGCCGTCCAACCGTCTCCTCAGCGCGAAGTTAGGCCCTGAGAAACAGCCTTCGATGACCGTCGGCGCCTCAGCAGTTCGCAACGCCGTTCCCATCACGTTGATGGAGGGTAGATCGATGCCGTGATGCTGGCAGAACAACGCGCTCCAGGCGCCTCCCGCGAGAACGACGGTATCGGCCGCGAGCCGGCCGCGTTCTGTCCAGATGCCGGAAACACGCCCCGCACTCGTGTCGAGACTTCGTACCGCGCAGTTCTGAAATACCTTCGCGCCGAGACCTTGCGCGCCGCGAGCAATCGCAGGCGCGGCTTTCGACGGCTCGGCGCGGCCGTCCGTGACCGACCACAGCCCGCCAGCCCATTTCGCGCGTCCGGACGGAATGCGCGCGGCCAACTCGCGCGCACTGAGGATTTCGCTGTCAAAGCCGACTTCCCGGGCGCGGGCCAGCCATAATTCCCATTGCGCGATGTCAGACTGATGCTCCGTGCCGTACAGGATGCCCGCCTGACGAAACCCAATGTCCTCGCCCAGTTCCTCGCTCAGTTCGCTCCAGCGCTTGAGGCTCTGCATCGCGAGGGGCAACTCATGGAGGTCGCGATTCTGCTGACGCACCCAGCCCCAATTGCGCCCCGACTGCTCGCAGCCGATGACGCCCTTTTCGAGCAGTGCCACCTGGACGCCGCGACGTGCCAGTTCATACGCAGTGCTGACGCCAATAATGCCGCCGCCTATTACCGCGACATCACATCGCTCGGGGAAACCTTCGCTGTCCGTGACTTCGTCGATCCTTAGCATTTCACCGCCGTTGGTTGCCGCTTACCGGTAGGTTACGGCTGTCGAGACCGTCGGAGATGCGCAAATGAAGGACGATTTCATCTTCCGAAGGTCATGGCCACGATTTTGGTGTCTTCGACCGCTTCGCCGATAGGACGATCCTGTTGTATCCCAAAGGGATACAACGATAGGCCACCAGGCACTGAGGCAAATCGTGAATCGTCTACCGAAGAAGGCAGCGGTTCGCTCTGTCAGCGCCGGACGAGGACCACGTGCGCCTGGGTCTTTGCGTCGACAGATCCCGTGCCGAATCGCTCAATGATCGCGGTCTCACACGCTGTCGTAGCCTCGTCAATACCCGCACCATGACGGGCCTCGATCTCGTTGCGCAACGGCGTCCCTTGGCAATAGGCGACGGCCGCCACGCGAGCCGATGCCGCGCGGCTGCGCGCCGCAATCGTCTCGAACTGCGGCGCCGCACTGAAGCCCGCATCCGCGAGGTCGCGCGAAATGACTTGCGTGTCGAAATAGCCGTGCGGTGTGCGCACCATGAAGAGCGGCGGGTCCAGGGGGAAGAGGCTGGCGAGCGCCGCCGTGACGGTATCGGCTAACTCGTTTTCCTCGATACGATCCCAGACGTTGAACAGAAACACGCCGCCGCGCCGAAGTACGCGCCGAGCTTCGGAAAACGCGCGCGCTTTGTCCGGAAAGAACATGGCCCCGAACTGGCAGACGACAACATCGAAACTCGCGTCGTCGAACGGTAGCCGGGTCGCGTCTGCCTGTTGCCATATTACCGGCGTTGGAGTGCCGATTGCCGCGGCGCGATCGAGCATCGGCTGATTCAGGTCGGTTGCAACGAGGTCGACATGCGCGGGCAATGCATACGCCATCGCGCGGGTCACTACGCCAGTGCCGGCTGCGGTCTCAAGCACGTGGGACGGATGGTGCGCAGCTACCCGCTGCGCGAGATCCATCGCGTAGGGTTCGAAGATCAGCGGAACAAGGTGGCTTTCGTAGAGCTCGGGGATTGAGCCAGCGAAGCGGCTGTCGGTACCAATGCTGTCCATAGCGCCTCCTTCATGCTCTTGCGGAAATTATAGGCCCGGTGAGACATTTGACGGCTTTCCCCACGAACGCGTGGCGTTACCCTTGAAGCAGTGATGTGGTCCAACCGTTGCGTCTAGATTCGGGAGAGGCGCTTTCTACCGGGATCGACGCACATACTCGAACATGCATCGAACTTCATCGCCGTAGTCACCCTCACCCGAGAACAAGTTCGAAGCAGTCGAATCCAACCGGTTAGTTCATCAAAGCGAACGCTCGATTGCCTGCCCGAGCAGCGCCAGCCCCAGGTCGATCTCATCCTCGCGCACGGTCAACGGCGGCGCGATCCGGAAGACACCGCCCATACCAGGCAATTGCACGATATTCATGCTGAGCCCCAGGTTCATGCACTCGCGGGTGATTTTGGCGCCCAGCCCATCCGCCGGCTCCTTGGTGCGGCGGTCTTTGACGATCTCCATGCCGAGGAGCAGCCCTCGTCCGCGAATGTCGCCGATGCACTCGAAGCGTTCCATCAGATCCAGCAGCCCGCGTTTGAGTCGCGCGCCCATCACGTTCGCACGCGCAACCAGCCCTTCACGCTCGACCACATCGAGCACCCGCAGACCAACGGCCGCAGGAAGCGGGTCGGACACATGGGTCGTATAGAACAGATAACCCAGTTCGTGGGCGCGCTCTTCGATCTGGGCTGAGGTCACGACGGCCGCGAGCGGAAGACCGGCGCCCAGCGTCTTTGAGAGGGTGAGAATATCGGGCGTGACGCCGTCGCGCTGACAGGCGAACATCGTGCCAGTGCGCCCGATGCCGGTTTGCGCTTCATCGAGAATCAGCAGCATGCCGCGCTCTTCACATTTGCGCTTCAGTGCGGCCATGTAGCCTTCCGGCAGTTCGATGATGCCGCCGGAACTGAGAATCGGCTCGGCAATAAAGGCGGCGAGATTGCCACTCGACTGACGATCGATGAGATCGAACGCGTAGTCCAGCTCCGCCAGATAATCGTATTCACCATGGCGCTCGAAACGCGGCCGGTACGGGAACGGAGCAGGGATTGCAAACGAGCCGACGGCGGCGGGGCCGACGCCTTTGCGACCGGCACTGTAGGTCGCGGATGCCGCACCGCCCGTCATGCCGTGCCACGACTGCGCGAAGCCGACGATTTCATATTTGCCGGTGACCAGCTTCGCCATGCGAATGGCGGCTTCATTCGACTCAGCACCCGTACTGAGCAACAGAGCCCGGTCGAGTCCGTCAGGCGTGATCTCGGCCAACCGGGTCGCCAGGTCGACAACCGGACGCGAAAGCATCCCGCTAAAAAGGTGATCGAGCTTGCCGGCGTATTCATTGATGACCGCCACGATGTCCGGATGGCTGTGCCCAAGCACCGCGCTCATTTGCCCCGAGGTGAAATCAAGAATCGCGCGGCCGTCCGCGTCATAGACGAAACTGCCCTGCGCGCGCTCGATGATCATCGGCTCGAAGGTGCCGCCGTAGCGAATCAGGTGCTGCCTGGCGTTGCGCCAGAAAGTTGCATCGTTGTTCCGGGACACTTTGCTTCTCCTTGGCTTGGGCGGGATGCTTGCAGTCTAAATGGCTCTCTGGTTTCATAGAACCTAATAGTTCTTATGGAAGATAGAAGTGGGCCTAATATCTTGAGTCTTTCACTCGAAATCGATCTGCTGCGTTCGTTCATCGTCGTGGCCGAAGTCCGGTCGCTCAGCCGCGCGGCGAACCGGATCGGCCGGACCCAGTCCGCGCTGAGTCAGCAGATGAAGCGCCTCGAAGAAATCATCGACCAGCCGCTGTTCCAGCGCACGGGGCGCGGCGTGGTGCTGACGAATCCCGGCGAACGCCTGTTGATCCACGCGCAACGTATTCTGCGACTGCACGACGAAGCGATCGCCGATCTGTCGGGCAAGGGGCTGTCGGGCACGATCCGCTTCGGCTGCCCGGACGACTACGCCGCTGTTTTCCTGCCGCATTTACTGCGTCAGTTTTCGAGCCTGCATCCTCATGCGCTGGTGGAAGTCGTCTGCGCGCCAACGCCGCGCCTGCTCGAACAACTGGAAATGCATGCACTCGACCTTGCGATGATCTCGTTGCCGGAAGACGCGGCCAACGAGGAAATCATTCGTCGCGAACCGTTAGTCTGGGTCGGCTGCCCGGGGCTGGATTCCGCGCACTTCGACCCGTTGCCGCTGGCGCTCTCCGATCCCGACACACTCGACCATGTGGCAGCGTGCGAAGCGCTGAGACGCGCGGGCAGGGATTACCGCATCGCCTATGCGAGCAGCAGTCTCGCCGGTCTCACGGCGCTGGTCCGTTCGGGGCAGGCGTTCGCTGTCATCACGCAGACTGCCGTCGCCGCCGATCTCCATGTACTCAATGGCGATCCGACGCTTCCGCCGTTGCCCACTATCGGCATTTCCCTGAAGTTCGAGCGGAAGCGTCCCGCTCATCTGATCACGGTATTCGCGGAACACATCAGGCTGACACTGCCGTTGCTGTGATCGATCGGACTCGGAAGAGGGCGGTGGTCCAGCGATGGGCGGCGCTCAGTTCAGTCGCCTGTCGCGTGCCGGTGGTTTGCGCGAGATGCAGCAGTGATCGGCCGTAAGTGCGCGACCTCACGGTCCGAATTCCTCGACCATCAAATCGATGAAAGCGCGCAATTTCGGCGTAGCGCGCCTCGCGGTAAAGAGCGCGTGCATTGGACGCTCCGGCGCCTCGTACTTGCGCAGAAGACGTACGAGCCGGCCTGCGGCAATGTCGTCCCTGACCGCGATCTCCGGCGCGAGCGCGATACCAAAGCCGTCAATCGCAGCGGCAATCAATGCTTTCGTATCGTTGGCCTGAAAGCGCCCGCTGACTGTTACCGCATGTTTGCCGCGCGCGCTGCCGAAGACCCATTCGTTGTATGGAGGTAGCGACGTGAAGGAAAATCCAAGGCATTCATGCCTGGCCAGTGCTTCCGGCGTTTTAGGTTCACCACGCTCTTCCAGATAAGCCGGCGACGCACAGGCGAGCAGTCGGTACGGCATGAGTGGTTTCGCGATCATCGACGAATCCGACAGCGCGCCGAGCCGGATCGCCACCTCATACCCTTCATCCACGAGATCCACAAAACGATCGGTCAACGTGAGATCGACCTGGACTTCGGGATGCTCGCGAAGATAACGGGTAATCAACGGCGCGAGGCAACACGATCCAAATGTGACCGGAGCAGTGACACGCAGGCGTCCGCGCGGCGAGGCTGAGAAATCCATCGCTACCGATTCCGCCGCCTCAGCGTCCGCCAAGAGGGCCTTGCAGCGCTCATAGAAAATCTGGCCGATTTCAGTGAGGCTCTGGCGCCGGGTTGTCCGGGCAAGGAGCGGCGCGCCGACGCGCTCTTCGAGTGCGATCACATGTCGTCCAGCCATTTGCGACGAGATACCGAAGGCGAGAGCGGCCGCCGCAAACGAGCCGCTTTCGGCGGCTTTCACGAAGATAGCCATGCTGGTCAGGCGGTCCATGATTCCCCACTTATAGTTTCTACAGGCGAACCAGAATCATCGTTTATCTCGGTTAGGTTTTCAATCATAGTGATTGCACGGTGCGGGCGGTGAATGGCGCCGCCCGCAGGTCCAACAGGAGATTGAAAATGAAGATGGGTATTCTGGGTGCGGGATTTCTTGGCAGGGCGCTCGCGACGCTGGCAAAGCAGAACGGCTACGAGGTAATGATCAGCAATTCGCGAGGCCCGGAAACGCTGATGAGCACGGCTGCGGCGACAGGTTGCCGCGTCGGAACCGCGCGTGAGGCGGCGGTATTCGGCGACATTGTCGTGATCTCGGTGCCGCTGCGCAGCTATCTCACGCTGCCGGTTGCGGAACTGGAAGGGAAGATAGTGATCGACACCTGCAACTATTATCCCGAACGCGATGGCCATATCGATGCGTTGGACCAGTACACCCTGACCACCAGCGAACTGATGGCGCGCCACTTGCCCGGAGCTAGGCTCGTGAAGGCGTTCAGCGCGATTCTCGCCAAGGATCTCGAAACCGACGGCGTCGCGCCCGGAAGACCCAATAGACGCGCGCTGCCAATCGCGGGGGACGACGTTGCGGCAAAGCAGGCGGTCGCCGGCATTCTCGATCAATTCGGCTTCGATGCGGTCGATGCGGGCTCGCTGTCCGCGAGTTGGCGCTTTGAACGGGCGAAGCCCGCCTATTGCGTTCGGCTGGATCGTGCCGGGCTTCTGAAGAAGTTGGCGCAAGCCGAGCGAAATGTGGAGTTGCCGCATGGTTCGTGGCGGCACTAGGCATCTCATTGCTTTGGGCAAGCGGCGGCGCGGATGTGCCGCTGGGGAGGGCTGCTTTTGACCGGCACGATGCGAGCGATCGTCGGGGAAGAATGGGCGGCGCGGTTTTACGCCTCCGAACAGACTGAATTAATATCTTTTCCGACCTAATAACGCCAGAAAAATATATTGGACGTCTTACTCGCTCTCTCGCATCATTCGTCCATTCTCGTCGCACACCGTCCGCGCTATCGCACGCCACCGCTCACAGGGGCAGTGGTAAGCCATCGCCGCCCTTTAAGGCACGACTGGCCGGGCTGCGCCGAGGCAAGTCAAATTTAAACGACCCCAATATCTGAGGATACAGATGCCTGAATATCGTTCACGAACTTCGACTCATGGTCGCAACATGGCCGGCGCGCGCGCCTTGTGGCGCGCTACCGGCATGAAGGACGGTGATTTCGGCAAGCCCATTATTGCGGTGGTGAATTCGTTCACCCAGTTCGTGCCGGGCCATGTGCATTTGCGCGACCTCGGCGCGCTGGTCGCGAAGCAAATCGAAGCGGCCGGCGGCGTCGCCAAGGAATTCAACACCATCGCAGTGGACGACGGCATCGCCATGGGCCACGGCGGCATGCTGTACTCGTTGCCCTCGCGCGAACTGATCGCAGACTCGGTGGAATACATGGTCAACGCGCACTGCGCCGACGCCATGGTCTGCATCTCCAATTGCGACAAGATCACGCCGGGCATGCTGATGGCCGCCATGCGCCTGAATATCCCGGTGGTCTTCGTCTCCGGCGGTCCGATGGAAGCCGGCAAGGTCAAATCGCCGAAAGACGGCCAGGTGATCGCCAAGATCGACCTGATCGACGCGATGATCAAGGCGGCCGACTCGAGCGTCAGCGACGCGGAAGTCGCGGAAATCGAGCGCAATGCCTGCCCGACGTGCGGTTCCTGCTCGGGCATGTTCACGGCGAACTCGATGAACTGCCTGACCGAAGCGATCGGTCTGGCGCTGCCCGGCAACGGCACGATCGTCGCCACGCACGCATGGCGCAAGGGTCTGTTCGAGCAGGCGGGCCGTCTGGTGGTGGACTTGTGCCGTCGCTACTACCAGGAAGAAGACGCGTCGGTCCTGCCGCGCAGCATCGCCACCAAGCAGGCATTCGAGAACGCCATGGCGCTCGACGTGGCCATGGGCGGTTCGACCAATACCGTGCTTCACCTGTTGGCGGCGGCGCAGGAAGCCGGTGTCGATTTCACCATGTCCGACATCGATCGTATCTCGCGCAAAGTGCCGTGCCTGTGCAAAGCCGCGCCCGCTACCGACAAATACCATATCGAAGACGTGCACCGTGCCGGCGGCATCCTCGGCATTCTCGGCGAACTGGCTCGCGCGGACCTGCTCGACCTGTCGTGCGGCAACGTGCATAGCGGCACGCTGGGCGATGCGATCGCCAAATGGGACATCGCGGGCGGTGCGGGCGAAGAAGCGCAGAAGTTCTTCCGCGCGGCTCCGGGCGGGATTCCGACCACCGTCGCGTTCAGCCAGGAAGCCACGTTCACCTCGCTGGATACCGATCGCAAGACCGGCTGTATCCGCAGCAAGGAGAGTGCGTATTCGAAAGACGGCGGTCTCGCGGTGCTGTACGGCAACCTCGCGGACAAGGGTTGTATCGTCAAGACCGCGGGTGTCGACGAATCGCAGTGGATTTTCTCGGGGCGTGCGCGCGTTTTCGAGAGCCAGGACGATGCCGTCGAAGCCATTCTGGGCGACAAGGTCGTGGCCGGCGATGTGGTCGTGATCCGCTACGAAGGCCCCAAGGGCGGTCCCGGCATGCAGGAAATGCTTTACCCGACGTCGTATCTGAAATCGAAGGGCTTGGGCAAGACCTGCGCGCTCTTCACCGACGGCCGTTTTTCCGGCGGTTCGTCCGGGCTGGTGATCGGGCATGCGTCGCCGGAAGCGGCCGAAGGCGGCACGATCGGCCTGGTGGAAGACGGCGATGTGATCGAGATCGACATTCCCAAGCGCAAGATGCACCTGGTGGTGTCGGACGAGGAACTGGCGAACCGTCGTGCAGCCATGGAAGCACGCGGCGACAAGGCGTGGATGCCGGTTGCTCGCGAGCGCGTGGTGTCGCAGGCGTTGCAGGCCTATGCGGCGCTGGCCACCTCCGCCGACCGCGGTGCGGTGCGGGATATCTCGCAACTGAAGCGCAAGTGAAGTGCCAAGGTCCTGTCGCGGTCAGGCGATCAGGACCAGGAGTCGACACGCCGGGTAATGCCCGGCGGTCGCGTTGCTGCTCGACCTGAAAAGCGTCGGGCAGCAACTGTCCCTGACGGCCGCGCCCTTGCAACGACGGCAGGCCGCCGGGACTTTCCGCGCGCAGATTTCACTGCGTGTGGCGTCGGCAGATCAGCACCTGCCGCGTATGAGGCTACGCAGCCGAATACTTCGGACCCGCTTCGCGTTCCAGATACCCCAGACAGAGCGACTCGAGTTGGCCGCGAAGCTTGCGGATCATGGATTGCGGCGGCTTCCCTTCGAGCAGCGAACGTACAGGGCCAGCCAATGCGCCCATGAACATGAAAGTGGTCGTGGGAATGTCGTCAAAATGCGCGTCGGACGCCGTCTTCAGCATCGCTTCGAGCGCCACGCGGTGACGTGACTGCACTTCGCGAACGTAGTCGCGCGAGTCGAGTTCGAGCGCCACCGCGTATAGAGCACGCGATTCGTCCAGATTCTCAGTCTTTGCCTTGACGAATGCCGCGACGACAGCCTTCACCATCGTCGACAAAGACGCGCTGTGCGCTGACAAGGCCGCGGCCTCCATTGCGCTCACCACCTTTTCCAGATGCCGTTGCAGCACGGCGAAGAGAAGCGCCTGCTTTTGCGGGAAGTACTGGTAAAGCGTGCCGACCGAAACGCCGGCTCTCTCCGCCACCCGGATCGTGGTGAGCCGCTGCAACCCCTCGGCCAGCAAAACCTGAATAGTCGCGTCGAAAATCGCGTCCACGGTCGCTTGGGAACGCGCCTGTTGCGGCTGTTTGCGGGCGCTCAGCCCCTGTCCGTTATCCGTGCGCATATGCGAATTCACAATCTGAATGATTATTCGTATTCTAGTCGAACGTGTTGCGGCTACTGCAACAACAATCCGAACGAAGGAGTGGATCGATGACCGAAGTTACGCGGGCAGGTACTTTTCAACTTGGCGAGCGGCCGGTGACGCGCATGGGTTACGGTGCGATGCAGCTAGCGGGGCCGCACGTTTTCGGGCCACCGAAAGACCGCACCGCGGCGATAGCGGTGCTTCGTGCTGCAATCGAAAGCGGAATCACCCACATCGACACAAGCGATTTTTACGGCCCCCATGTGACGAATCAGCTCATTCGTGAGGCGCTTCATCCTTATCCCGATGCGCTAACGATCGTCACGAAGGTGGGCGCCAGCCGAGGGAGCGATGCCTCGTGGAACCTTGCGTCGTCGGCGGCCGAACTGGAATCGGCGGTGCATGACAACCTTCGCCATCTCGGTCTCGATGCGCTCGACGTCGTGAACTTTCGCGTGATGTTCGACGTGGGTGCACCGGCCGAGGGCGATATCGAGGCGCCGCTAACCGCGCTTGCGGAACTTCAGGCGAAAGGCTTGATTCGTCACATCGGGTTGAGCAATGTGACCGCAAAGCAGATCGTGCAGGGACGCACGATCACGAAGATTGCGTGCGTGCAGAACATGTACAACCTGGCTCATCGTAACGATGACGCGCTGATCGACAGTCTTGCCGAAGACGGTATCGCGTATGTTCCGTTTTTCCCGCTCGGCGGCTTCTCTCCGTTGCAGGCCGAAGCGTTGAGCGCTGCTGCAGACCAATGCGACGCGACACCGATGCAGGTGGCGCTTGCCTGGTTGTTGCAGCGCTCGCCGAACATCCTGCTGATACCGGGCACCTCGTCGGTCGAGCATCTGAAGCAGAACATCGCAAGCGTGAACCTTCGTTTGCCAGAGGATGTCTTGTCGTCGTTGGACACCATCGGTTCCGGGAATACGAAAGACTAAGGTGCTCGTCTGCCACGAGGTGTGGTCGCGCGTGAAAACGTGGACGAACGTCCTGAACATGCTGGCGCGTTGCCATAAACCTTCACAAAGCGACCATGCTGCATTTCGATCGTCCCACGATCGACTGCCGATAAAAAGACGGTAATTATCAAACGGAGCGGCCAAACCTAAGATGCCTCCATGATTCGGGTCGGACCTGATCCGATCCGCCACCGTGCCATCGGCACACCAGATCAGGGAGCATCGCAATGGATATCCGGACGAGCGGCGCGAGAATTCGCGTCAGGGAGCAGGGGGAGGGAGAACGGGCACTCGTGTTCCTTCACTACTGGGGCGGATCGTCCCGCACTTGGGACGGCGTCGTCGGCCGCTTGTCGACGCCATGCCGAACCGTTGCCACCGATCATCGCGGATGGGGTGACTCGGACGCGCCGGAGCGCGGCTACACGATTGCCGATCTCGCGAACGATGCACAAGAGGTCATCGAAACACTGGGACTGCGGCGCTACACTCTGGTCGGTCATTCAATGGGCGGAAAAGTAGCGCAGTTGCTTGCGTCCCGGCGACCAGCGGGATTGCAGGGCCTGGTGCTCGTGGCGCCGTCGCCGCCTTCGCCCATGGCTCTTCCTGAAGAGCAGCGCGCGGCGATGGCAGCAGCCTATGATTCGCGCGAGTCGATCGAGTGGGTGCTGGACAACGTACTCACGGCGAATCCGCTCACGCCGGCCTGTCGTGAGCAAGTCATCGCCGACAGCCTGCGCGGTGCGCCGCAAGCCAAAGCTGCGTGGCCACGCACCGCCATGCTCGAAGACATTACTGACGATGTGAGGTCCATCAATGTCCCCGTGCTGGTGATTGCCGGCGAGTTGGACAAAGTTGATCGTGTGGAGACATTACAGAAGGAGTTGCTGCCCCGGATTGCAGGCGCGCGCTTGCAGGTATTGCCGGGCATCGGCCATCTGTCGCCGCTCGAGGCACCCGAGGCGGTCGCGGCGGCGATCGAGAAGTTCGTGGCCGCCGAAAACGCCGCCGCATAGCTCGTGCATAGACGACGTGTCACGCGCATGCGGCGCCACGCTGAGCGGCACGCCGCTTCTGCCGCCTAGGACTTCACCCGTTTTGGCTTGTCGGAGGAACGACGCGGGCTGGCGCTACGCCGCGTCGGAATGCGATCCCACGGCGGATCGTCTCCGAATGCCGCCACCAGATGCTCGAGGAACCGGCGCACTTTGAGTGGCATGTGACGCGCGCTCGGATAGACCGCCTGGATCGTCAATTCCGAGGTGTGGTACTCCGGCAGCAGTTCGACGAGTTTTCCAAGCGCGATCTGCTCTGCAAACACGAACGTGGGTCCATAAACGATACCGGCTCCGGCGAGTGCCGCGGCAAGCAGCATCTGGGTGTTGTTGGCCGAGATCCGGCTCGGCCCGTCGATCACATGCGAACGGCGTTTCGCATCGACCAGCGTCCAGTCTCCTACCGACACCGCTTCACTGAACGTGAGCCGCGGCGCCTGCCGCAGGTCGTCCGGATTGCGCGGCGCTCCGTGACGCCTGAGATAGTCTGGGGACGCGCAGATCACCATTCGGCACGGTGCGAGCCGGCGCGCGATCAACCCCGAATCGGGCAAACGCCCAATTCGAATCGCAATATCGACACCGGCTTCGAGCAGGTCGACATAGCGGTCACTCAACGACACTTCGATTTTGACCTGCGGATTGTCTTCCACAAAGCTCGCGAGCACGTCGCCGAGATGCATGGCGCCGAAAGTGACCGGAGCGGAAATGCGCAGCACGCCACCGGGGGCTCCGTGTGCATCGCCCGCCTCGCGATTGGCCTCGTCGTAGGCTTCGAGGATCTGTTTGCAGCGTTGGTAATAGTTTTGACCGATATCGGTCAGGCTCAGACGGCGCGTCGTGCGCTGGAGCAGTCTTACATTCAGTTCGGCTTCGATCGCACTCACGTATTTGCCGGCCATCGCGGCGGATAACCCGAAGCGTCGCGCGGCGGCTGCAAGACTGCCTTCATCGACCGCCGCCACGAACACGCCCATGCCAGTCAACCGGTCCATTTGCTCCTCGATTCGATAGCTGGATTATCGGATGGGTCAGCATAAACGAAAATACCCAACTTCCAGCCAACTCCAGGAAACGGGAACGCAGCAACTTTGCTGCGACAGGCGAAGTCATGCGAAGTCAGGCGATCGCGGCCTTCGCCATCAGCCCCAATGCGACGCATATCAGGATCGTCGCGAAACCGAGTTGAACCTGGTGCGCCGGGAGACGGTGCGACGCGGCGCGTCCTGCGAGCATGCCCGCGCCAGTGGCGAGGCTGAACCACAGCACCACTTCGAGCGGCAGCGGCGCGCCGTGGCGCATCGTGGCGATGACACCGCCGCCGCCGACCAGTGTGATGACCAGAAGCGAGGTAGCCACGACACCGTGCATCGGCACATTGGTCAGCTTGCGCATCATCGGCACGATGATGAATCCTCCGCCGACGCCGAGCATGCCGGTCATCAGTCCGGTAACCGCACCCGTTGCCGCGAGCGCCGCGCCCGTCGCCCACGACCAGACGAGCCGGCCGGTCGCGGGGTTGACGCGCGCCACGCACAGCGCCGATTCGGGCTGCGGTGCCGCACCGCTGCGGAGTGTCTGGCGTAGCAGCCGGACCGCGACGATCAGCATCACGCTCGCAAAGAGCGCAAGCAGCAGGCGTTGTGGCAACGCGTGGGCGAGACGGGCGCCCACGGCGGTCGCTGGAATGCCGGCGATCGCCATGAACAGCGCGGCACGATATCGGACCAGCCGCTTGCGGAAGGCTTCAAGTGCGCCGACCGCGGCACTGCTCGATACGGCGACGAGCGCGACCGGCGTGGCCTGCTGCATTGGCCAGCCCATCCCGAACACCAGCGCGGGCACCGCGAGAATGCCGCCGCCCGCGCCCGTCAGACCAAGCAACGCGCCGACGATCGCGCCGAGAAGAAGTGAGATCAGCATCGATAGCCTTGAGGGTTGATGACAAGCCGCCGCTCATTCGGCGAGACGGGGGTGGGCGAGCCACTCCTTGCCTTTGAGCATGCCGCGCCAATAGAGCGGCGGCAGGATGCGCTCCTTCAGCAGCCAGGCGAGCCGCGATGGATGCTTGCCGTCGATCAGCCAGCCGGGGAACGTCGGTGCGACCTTGCCGCCGTAGAGAAACTCGGCGAGCACGATCTTGCCGCGTTCGACCGTGAGCGGACACGATCCGTATCCGTCGTAGGTTGCGACACCCGACATAGCGCCGAGCGCCGCGAGCACGTTGTGCGCGACGACGGGCGCCTGCTTGCGAGCGGCGGCCGCTGTCTTTGCGTTGGGCGTGTTCGTCACGTCGCCGAGCCCGTAGACGTTATCGAAGCGCTTGTGGCGCAGCGTGCTCTGGTCGACGTCGACCCAGCCCGCCGCGTCGGCAAGCGGACTGACGGCGATGAAGTCGGGCGCGGTCTGCGGCGGCACCACGTGGATCATGTCGAATTCCGTTTCGACACGTTCGGGCGCGCCGCCCGCCACCGTACGCGTGAAAGTGGCGCGCTTCGCCTCGCCGTCGATCGCGCTCAGGTTGAATCCGAAATTCAGCTTGATGCCGTAACTCTCGACGTATTTCATCAGCGCGGGCACGTAGTCGGCCACGCCGAACAGCACCGCTCCCGCGTTATAAAACTCGACGTCGATCCCGCCGAGCCTCCCGGTGCGCTGCCAGTGATCGGAGGACAGATACATGGCCTTTTGCGGCGCGCCGGCGCATTTGATCGGCATCGGCGGCTGTGTGAAGAGCGCGCGTCCGCCCTTTAGCCCCTGTACGAGGCGCCACGTGTACGGGGCGAGGTCGTAGCGATAGTTCGAGGTGACGCCATTGCGGCCGAGGGTCTGCGCCAACCCTTCGACGGCGTTCCAGTTGAGCTTGAGCCCTGCGCAGACGATGAGCTGGCTATACCTGATAACGCGGCAACCCTCGAGCACCAGCGCATTGTTCTCCGGCTCGAACGCCGCTACGGCGGCCTTGATCCGGTGCACCCTGGCCGGCAGCACATCGTCCATGGTGCGCGCCGTCGTCTCGGGCCGGAACACACCGGCGCCGACCATCGTCCAGCCCGGCTGGTAGTAGTGCGTGTCGGCCGGATCGATCACGGCGATATCCAGACCCGGCGCGCGCGCGAGCAGGCTCGACGCTGTCGCGATGCCCGCGGCGCCGCCCCCCACGATGACGACGTCATGCCGCTCCTGTGAGACGACGAGGGGCGACGCGATCCGCCCGGCAAGGCCGGTCAGGTCGTGGCCGGCCGCTTGCGGGTTCGTGTGCTTTCTGATTTCCATTGCTTCTCCTAACTATTGTGCCGACGCTCAACGCACCCGTCAGAGCGCATTCACCGGAATCTTGATGTACGAAACACCGTTACTCTCGGGCTCGGGCAGATGGCCGGCGCGCATGTTCACCTGAACGGAAGGAAGAATCAGAACAGGCATATCGAGCGTCGCATCGCGGGCCTTGCGCATTTCGACGAAGGCCTGCTCGGGTGTTCCTTCGCGTACGTGAATGTTGTGCTCGCGTTCGTCCGCGACCGAGCTTTCGTACTGCACCGGACGACCACCCGGCTGATAGTCGTGGCACATGTAAAGGCGTGTTTGCGAAGGCAGGCTCAGGACACGGCGGATCGAGCGGTACAGGGTGGATGCGTCGCCGCCCGGAAAGTCGCAGCGGGCGGTGCCGTAATCGGGCATGAAGAGCGTGTCGCCCACGAATGCCGCGTGATCGTCGCCGTCGCTCACGACATAGGTGACGCACGCCGGCGTGTGGCCGGGCGTGTGCATCACGCGCACTTGCAACTGTCCCAGGGCGAAGGTTTCGCCGTCGGCGAAGAGGTGATCGAACTGCGAGCCGTCCGTGGCAAACCCATGCCCGGCATTGAAGAGCTTGCCGAACACCTGCTGCACGCGCGTGACCTGATCGCCGATCGCGATTCGCCCGCCTAGCCGTTCCTTGAGATACGGCGCGGCGGACAGATGGTCCGCGTGCACATGCGTCTCCAGCAACCATTGCACGCTTGCGCCTAGTGCTTCGACGCGGGCGGCTAGCCGGTCGGCCGACACGGTTCGCGTCCGGCCCGACTTCGGGTCGTAATCGAGCACGCTGTCGATCAGCGCGCATTGCTGCGAGCGCGGATCCAACAGCAGATAGCTGATGGTCCACGTGGCGGGGTCGAAGAATCCTTCGACGATAAATTGGCTGGCTGTCATTGCAGTCGGTCCTCGTGCCGGACGGGCTGTCCAGCAACATTCGGAGGCGACTTCAATCAAGTATCGTGCCAATCGCGCCTTAGTTTCGCGCGGAGGTTCTAAATCCATGATCTACATCGATTTTTATGCGCCCCCGCGCCGCCCTGAAGCGGCGCGCGCCAAAGAGAGCGTCAGGCGACGGACTGCCACTGTCTGCCATATGGCAGTCGTGGCAGAAATGGCAGTCGGCGCGTATAGTGCTCGTTCCTCGACGAATTTCCGGTCTGCGACCATGATCCTGCCCGAGCCTTCATCCGTCCCGAGCGCTTCGTCTGATGCGGTGCCCGCGCAGCCTGGCGCCCCCGAGATTGCCGCTCTCGTGTCCTATCTGGAATACGACCCGCAGCCTTCGATCGTGCTCGACCCGGACTACCGCATTCTTGCGGCCAACACCGCGTACCGGCGGCAGTTCGGCGTCGCGGGGCAGCCGCACGTTGGGCGACGCTGCTACCAGGTATCGCACCACTACGACGTACCATGCGACCAGGCCGGCGAGCATTGCCCGATGAAGCGGGCGTCCGAACTCCGCAGCGCGGATCGCGTGCTGCACATCCATCACACGCCGCGCGGCCCCGAACATGTGGACGTGGAATTGCGGCCAATCTTCGACACGCGGCGCGAGATCGTCGCGTATGTCGAGCGGCTCTCGACGGTGCGCGGCGCCTCCGCGCGGCCAAGCGTGGACGGGTTGGTGGGACGCGCACCTGCGTTCAACGAAGCGATCGCGGCATTGCAGCGTGTCGCGCCCTCGATGTTGCCTGTCCTCCTGCTCGGCGAGTCCGGCACGGGCAAGGAACTGTTCGCCCATGCGCTGCACGAGGCGAGCGATCGGGCACAACGGCCGTTCGTGGTGGTCGACTGCTCTGGCATCACGGAGACGCTGTTCGAAAGCGAATTGTTCGGCTACGAGAAAGGCTCGTTCACCGGTGCCGTCAACCGCAAGCCTGGGCTCGTCGAGACGGCCCAAGGCGGGACTCTGTTTCTCGACGAAATAGGCGATGTGCCATTGTCGATGCAGGTCAAGCTGCTGCGTCTCATCGAGACGGGCGCATTTCGCCGCGTCGGCAGCGTGGAGACGCAGCGCGCGGACTTCCGGCTCGTCGCCGCGACGCACAAGCCCCTTGAGCAGATGCTGGCGGCCGGACAGTTCCGCTCGGATCTGTATTTCCGGATCAGCGCGTTCCCGATTCGTTTGCCCGCGTTGCGCGACCGAGCCGACGACATTCCATTGCTGGTGGATTCAACGCTGCAACGCATCGCCTCGGGGCGCGACACCGCGCCGCGCAAGACTTCGGTCGCACCAGAGGCGCTCGCACTGCTACGCGCGTATCGCTGGCCGGGCAATATTCGCGAGCTGCGCAATGTGCTCGAGCGCGCGAGCCTGCTGGCCGACGATGGCGTGATCCGGCCGGAACACCTGCCGGAGATGGTCAGGGGCGAGGTGCCGTCGGCGAGGCCAGAGCATGCCGCCTTACGCCATGCTGGTAGCACCAAGCTCACGGATGCCGAACTGGCCCGCATAGCAGCGGGTTTCGTGGGGATGCGTAGAGACCTTGCAGCACAACTCGGCATTAGCGAGCGCACGCTGTACCGGCGGCTGAAGGCTCTCGACCAGGTTGACTCCAACGGCGAGCACTAAAGAAAAGCATTGCGCGCGATGACCGTCCGCGGCATAGAAAAAGCGCAGTGCAGGCGGTTCAAATGCACGCCATCTGGCGTGCGCGCTGTGCCAGGCATTCCGGCCACCGGGTGCACTATCAACACGAGAAACACGAAGCGAATTGGCAATCAGCTCGGGTCCCGCCAGGCAACTCTCGCCTCATCAAAAGATCACAACCGCGGTCGCTTGCCTTGCCCCCAAACCTGAAAACTCATTTGCGCCGAGGGCACTACCGGCGCGGTTTGCCAGAACGTAAATTCATTTCACGACTTCGCTGCAAACACAGCGGAGCTGGCCAACCTTGATTTCAGGAGAAACAACATGCTTGATCGCACCGACGCAGCCCTTCTGGAAGACGACACCAACGTCACCGATAGCGCGCAATACTTCGAATACACCAAAGCGGCCAACCCGATTGGCGCAAAGCTGATTTCACGCGTTCCCTTCAAGACGTTCCCCGCTGACCTGTATGCCGACGGGCCGACTCGCGTCGTTGCGCTCGATCTGTCAGCGGAACTGGGTTGCGACGCGCCGGCGACCGGCCCGGGGTTGGTCGCCAACTTCGTTCGGATTCTGAAGGGGGAGCGCGTCGAACTGGACCCGCTGGCCACATCGCAGATTTTCTATGTCATTCGCGGATCGGGATCCGCGGTGCAGGGCGGACACACGATTTCATTTACGCAAGGCGCGTTCTTCTCGTTGCCCGGCGGTATCGAATCCACGATTTCGGCGCTCGAAGATGTCGCGTTGTACTACGTCACCGACGCGCCATTGCTGACTTACCTGGGAGTGGATTCGGTTTCTCCGCGATTCGTCCCGACCTTGTATCCGGCGGAACGCGCCGAGGCAGAACTGCAGAAAGTCGCCAAGGATACGCATGCCGCGCTCCGTAGCCGTATTTCCGTGCTGCTCGCCAACGCCAGTTTTCCGCAAACCCGCACGGTGACGCACGTGCTGTGGGCAATGTTCGGTTTGCTTCCCGGAAAGTCGGTTCAGAAGCCGCACCGTCATCAGTCGATTGCGCTGGACTTCATCGTTGATTGTCCGCAGGGATGCTATAGCCTCGTCGGCACTGAGCTGGACGAGCAGGGCAATATTGCGGACGCCACCCGAGTCGATTGGGCGCCGGGCCTCGCGTTCGTGACGCCGCCGGGATACTGGCACGCCCACTTCAATGAATCGGACGAAGATGCCCGGCTCATTCCCATTCAGGACGCCGGCTTGCAAACTTATTTGCGCGCACTGGATATCCGCTTTGCCAATTAAGCAGGCTGTCATCGAGCAATAGAAAAGTCTCTGTCCGTCATACTTGGCGAGCCCGTCGCGCACTTCCAGTGCGTGACGGGCTCGTCATTGAACTGATCGCATGCCAAGGGTTTTGGACAAACGACATGGGCGCAGCCTCGGCCTTCGGCCATCTGTTCCGGCGAATGAAAACGGGTTCAGCGCGCACGCCGGCGGGGTGAAAGCCGATGTCGTAAGCTACCCGGCATTGACAGTGCGTGCCGGCTGAAACGCCCAGACTCGATTGAAGGGCGCCGCGCCCAGCCGCAGTCCACTTTGGATTTCCACATGGATTACTTCGCAGCAGTCCGGACATTCGTGCGCGCAGCCGAACTGGGTAGTCTCACTCGCGCTGCCCAGGAGTTGTCCATCAAGACGTCGACCGCGTCGCGACATTTGAACGAACTCGAAGCTGATCTCCGCATCGCGCTTTTTAACCGCTCGACTCGTGGGCTCTCGCTCACGGAGGGCGGCAAGGTTTTCTACTCGCGCGTCTCGGAGGTGCTCACTCAGTTGAAGGATGCCAAGGACGCAACGTCGTCGCTGAACCAGAGTCCTTCCGGGGTGTTGCGTGTGACGCTGCCCGTTTCGTTCGGGCGGAAACACGTCGTGCCGCACATCGGCGAATTCATGGACCGGTATCGCGATATCGATGTCGATGCAATCTTCACGGACGACGTCCTCAATCTCATCGAGTCACAGGTCGATCTGGGCATCCGCATAGGCGCGTTGCAGGATTCGTCGCTAATGGCCCGGCGTCTCGCGCCGCACCGCGAGTTGGCATGCGCGGCGCCGGCGTATGTGAAGGCGAGCGGCGCACCCGTTACGCCCGCTGCGCTGAAAGATCACGCTTGCCTGATGTTCTCGCGAACAGCGGGGAATGTCTGGTACATGAGGCCTCGGGCAGACACGGCGTCCGAGTGGCAGAAGGCGAGCGCGAGTGGCCGCCTCACGATCGACGATACCGATGCGTTGCTTGCAGTCACGTTGGCTGGAAGAGGGATCGCCCTACTGCCCAGCTGGCTGGCGGACGAAGCACTCGGCGACGGTCGTCTCACACGCATATTGCCGGACTGGGAGATCCGTTCGTCGCGCGAAGAAGCTTCGATCTGGGCGGTTTATCCGAGGAAGAAAACGGTGTCGTCCAAGGTTCGGTCGTTTATCGACTTTCTCGCTGAAAAACTTGGCGAGACGCCGCACTGACACACCGCGACCTGTCGGATTCATCAGCGCCTCGCACGGCGAGCGCAATCACTCCTCGCATTTCACGTCCTTCTTTTGCACGACGATAATCACCGGATACGTTCCCCGGTCCAGTTCGACGCGCGCGACCACGGCCATCGTCGTACTGTCGATATCGTCGTACACGCTGACTTTTTCATTCCGAAGGCTCGTGATCCCGGTACAGCCCGACGCGCGCCCTTCGTCGGAGACCTTGCATTGGATCGGGTTGTCCGCGAGGAATCGATATCTGTCTCTGTCCGGGGTCGCCAGGTATTCGCGAAAGCTCTGTGCCGCCCCACCGATGCCGGTGACATACCCGATCGCGCATTCCAGTTTGGGCGTTTCGCTACCCGCGGGTGTCTCGGCGTTCGTCGTCGCGCTCGCGGCCGCGATGACGACCGCGAGTGTCGATGCAAGGAGGTATTTCATGGCGCATGTCACGGTTGTCGGATCGAAGTGCTGGATTGTAAAGGCATCTCGCCCAACGCGGCGCCACCGTCGCCGTGGGTAGGTCTAGCGGATCTCTCTGGCCACGCTTTGCAGCTTCAGGAAGGCGCGATAGCGCGCCTCGTGCAGTTGCGCGATGTCGCTCGCGCCCGGTTCGTAGGTCTTGCTGATCTGCGACATCCTCGCCATTGCCGAGCGCACGTTATCGAACTGGCCGCCTGCCACGCCGCCCAGCATGGCGGCACCCAGCAGCACGGGCTCTTCCGCCTGCGTGGCGAGCACGGGTTTGCCCGTTGCATCCGCGAGCAGTTGCCGAACCAGATCGAGCCGCCCAGCGCCGCCGCTGATCACCACCCGCTCGATCGGCGCACCCGCGTTGGCCTGCGTTTCGATGATCTGCCGAAGTCCGTAACCGATACTGCACAGGCCCGCAATGTAGAGGGCGACGAGGCTGTCCAGGTCGTCTTCCATTCCAAGGCCCGCAATCACGGCCCTTGCGTGCGGGTCGGCCAGCGGAGCACGGTTCCCCAAGAACTCCGGCACGACATGCAGGCCGCCGGCCAGCAACGCGGTGCCTGACACACTATCGGCCGACTGCACGGCGAGGGCGGCGAGCAGGGCCGGCAAGGACTGGCCCTCGCGCTGCGCGCGAAGCCGTGCGTCGGAAGACGCGGGATGCATGGCAAGCAGTCGTTCGATGGCCGCGCCGGCTACCGATTGGCCGCCCTCGTTGAGCCAGGCATCCGGCACCATCGCCGAAAAATACGGTCCCCACACGCCGGGCACGAAGACCGGACTGCGGGTCGTGGTCATCGTGCACGACGAGGTGCCGAACACATAGGCGAGACAGGACTCGGGGTCGCCGTCGGCGCCGACCGTGCCGATGCCGCCGGCATGGGCGTCGATCACGCCCGTGGCGACCGGCGTTCCGGTTCGCAGGCCGAGTTGCGCGGCGGCGTCCGCGGTCAGGCCACTGCCCAGCGGCGTGCCGGGATCGACGACACGCTGGCCGATGCGTGCAAAGCCTTCGTCCGCCAGCACGCCAAGGCCGACGCTGCGAAAGTAGCTCTCGTCCCAGCGCCGCTCGTGCGCCAGATAGGTCCATTTGCAAGTGACCGTGCAGGTCGACCTGGCCAGATCGCCGGTTGCGCGCCAGGTCAGGAAGTCGGTCAGATCGAAGAACTGCCAGGCCGCCGCGAAGACGCCCGGCCTGTTCTCGAGAAGCCACAGCAGCTTGGGCGTCTCCATTTCCGGCGAGATCTTGCCGCCGACATAGTTCAGCACCTCGTGACCCGTCGCGTTGATGCGCTCCGCCTGCGCCACGGCGCGGTGATCCATCCAGACGATGATGTCGCGCTCGGCCTGCTCCGAGGGGCCCACCGGCAATGGCTGGCCGCCCGCGCCGAGCACGACGAGCGAACAGGTGGCGTCGAAGCCGATCCCGGCGACCTGAGCCGGCGACACGGCGGCCTGCGACAGCGCGTCTTTCACGGAATCGCAGACAGCCGTCCAGATTTCGCCACTCGACTGCTCGACGATGGAACCGCTCGCATGGAACAGCGTGATGTCACGCCTGGCCGACGCCACCATACGGCCGGCGAGGTCGAAGAGTCCGGCCCGGGCACTGCCCGTGCCGACGTCCACGCCGATGACATAGCGCGCGTCGCGCGCGCTGTCTGCCGGGCTGTGGGTCGCACTGTGGGTCGATCTTTGACTCGCGCCGGAAGTCGGGTTCTCTGAGGTCATGGCTTGCTGCCTGCTCACTATCGCGTTAGGGGTTAGGGGTAGCGTTTCAGAAGCACGGCGGGCGGCCCACAGCGGGCCCGCCCGTGTCGAGCGTTTCACAGATCGACGTTGTTCGGCAGGATCACGAGATCACGAATGGTCACGTTGCCCGGCCGCGTCAGCATGAAGAGTACGGCATCAGCGACCTCTTTGGGCTGCATCAGGCTGCCCGAGGCGAGCGCTTCATCCATCTTCGCTTTCGGCCAGTCGTCGAGCAGGGCCGTCACGACCGGGCCGGGCGCCACCGCGCCGACCCGCACGCCATGCTTGGCGAGCTGGCGGCGTGTCGTGTGAACGAAGGCCTGCACCGCGAATTTGGACGCCGTGTAGATCGGTTCCCAAACCACCGGCACGATCCCGGCGATCGAACTGGTGAAGATAATGTCGCCCGACTTCTGCGCGACCATGTGCGGCAGCACGGCGTGGACCGAGCGGAACGCGGCATTGATGTTCAGGTTCAGCACGCGGTCCCATTCGTCCGGATTGCCGTCCACCACATCGCCGCCGACGTACGCGCCGGCATTCGCATGGAAGATATCGAGGCCGCCCGCGAGTGCGAGGATTGATGGCAGCAGCGCGTCCACTTCCGACGGCTGCAGCAGATCCACCACCAGTGGCAGCGCGTTCGGCCCCAGTTCCGCGCAAAGTTGTTCGAGTCTCTCCCTGGCACGGTCGATCAGCACCACCTTCGCGCCTTGCGCGATCAGTACGCGCGCGCACTCGAGGCCGATGCCCGATGCCGCGCCCGTGATGGCGGCAACCTTTCCCTTGATGGATTCAGTCATTCGCTGTTCTCCTGGATTGCTGGAATTACGCGCGGCCATGCGAGACGCGGGACTGCCGGGCAAGCGAGTCGACGATCACCGCGATCGCCAGCACCGCGCCGGTGATCATGAAGCGCAACGAGGACGACAGGTTCAGTAGCGTCAGGCCGCTGGCGATCGACTGGATCACGATGATGCCCAGCACCGCTGAATACGCGCTGCCACGGCCGCCGAACAGACTCGTGCCGCCGATCACCGCCGCGGCGATCGCGTTCAGGTTCACGTCGCCGCTGCCGGCCTGCTGACTGGCCGAGGCGAGCCGCGCCGCGGTCAGCACGCCGCCGAGCGCGGCGAGGCTCGCGCACAGCACGAAGGCGCTCGTGTAGATGGCGCCGACCTTGATGCCGGCCCGCCGCGCGGCCTCGTGATTGCCGCCGACCGCGTGCATCGAGCGACCCCAGCGGGTTCTCTTGAGCGCATAGTCCATCGCGACCGAGAGTCCGAGGAACACGCCGAACATCAGCGGGACGCCTCGCCCCTGGTTGAGATAGGCCACCACGGCCTCCAGCAGGACCGTAATGGCGAGGGCGCGTGCGAGCAGGCTGCCCACCGAGGGCGCGGAGAGCTGGGACGCGCGGCGGCGCTCGCGCGTGCGCAACCCGAGCGCCAGCATCACCGCACCCGGCGCCAGTGCGAGGAGATACGAAATCACGGCCGGGATGATGATGAGCTGCCCGAGATTCACTATCGCCGAACCGTAAGGCAGGTTGATCGAACCGGTCGCGCCGAGCACGTACAACTGCATGCCGAGGATCGCGAGCAGCCCGGCCAGTGTCGCCACGAAGCTCGGCATGCCGAGCCGGTTGAGCA
This sequence comes from Paraburkholderia sp. RL17-381-BIF-C, assembly GCF_046026435.1. Taxonomy (NCBI): domain Bacteria; kingdom Pseudomonadati; phylum Pseudomonadota; class Betaproteobacteria; order Burkholderiales; family Burkholderiaceae; genus Paraburkholderia; species Paraburkholderia sp. RL17-381-BIF-C. The sequence goes on from NZ_JARESX010000027.1 coordinate 64,233, forward strand.
GCAGCGCATACAACGCGCCGATCAGCGCGCCGACGGCGATGGCGGCGGCGATAGCCAGCAGCACCGGCCAGCCGTGATTGACCCAGAGCATGCCGACGAGCGCCGAAGCGAAGCCGCTCATCGAGCCCACCGAGAGGTCGATCTGTCCCACCATCAGCACACAGACGATGCCGAGCGAGATCACGCCCACCGTCGAGCAGTCGAACAGCAGATTGACCAGGTTGTCGGCCGAGAGGAACACCGGGTTCAGGCTGGTGAACACGGTCCAGATGATGATCAGGCCCGCCACGACCGGCAACGAACCGAGATCGCCCGAGCGCACCCGTTCGACGAACTCGGAAACGGTGCCGCCGATGCCGGTGGCGTGCTTCACGCGGATATCGCTGCGGTCGAGCAGCGTGGACGGTTGCGGCTCGCCTTGCGGCTCACGCTGCGGGGCGCCTTGCATTTGATTGCTCATGATGGTTCCTTGGTTCAGGCACCCTGCTCGGACTGGCGCCGGCCGGCGCGGCGCGACACGGCGTTTTCGGTCGCGCCGGTGATCGCGGCGACCAGTTCCTGATTCGACGAGTCGGGATAGAAGACACCGTTGTTGCGGCCGAGTCGCAGCACCACGATGCGGTCCGCGACGGCGCGGACGTCCTCCATGTTGTGGCTGATCATGATGACGGCGTGGCCGCGGTCGCGCACCCGCTCGATCAGGTTCAGCACCTCGGCGGTTTGGGCCACGCCCAGCGCCGCCGTGGGTTCGTCGAGCATGATCAGCTTCGGGTCCAGCAGCAGCGAGCGCGCGATCGCCACGGTCTGGCGCTGCCCGCCCGAGAGCGAGGCGACCACGTCGCGCACGCTGGGAATGCGCGCCGACAGTTCGTTCAGAAGCGTCCAGGCTTTCACCTCCATGGCCACTTCGTCGAGGCGCAGCGGATTCAGTTCGCGCCCGAGATAGATGTTCGCGACGACATCCAGGTTTTCGCACAGGGCGAGGTCCTGGAACACCGTGGCGATGCCCAGATCGAGCGCCGCGCCCGGATCGGGCAGCGTGACTTCCTTGCCGCCGAAGGTGATGGTGCCGGTGCTGGGTTGATGGACCCCGGCGAGCACCTTCACCAGGGTTGATTTGCCGGCGCCGTTGTCGCCCACCAGGGCGACCACTTCGCCGGCATGCACGTCGAGCTCGATGTCCGTCAGGGCCGAGACCGCGCCGAAGTGCTTCGAGACGCCGCGCAGGCTCAGCACCAGTTCGCCGCGCCGGGATCGTGTTGTGGCCTGATCAGTCATGGGACGGATACCTCATGGAGAGTTGACGGACCCGGCACGCGCCGGGTCCGTCCGGGGCTTGCGCCGGCTCAGTACGTGATGCCGAGCTTCTTGCAGCCTTCGGCATAGCGGTCGGTGCACAGATCCTTGCCGCTCGCGAAGCCCTTGTCGACGACCTCCGCCTTGAGGTTCTTCGCCGTGATGACCGCCGGCTTGAAGAGCTGCGACGGCGTGTTGAACAACGTGGTTTCACCCTTCGGCGTCTGGCCGGACAGGAAACCGACCGCCACCTTCGCCGCCGCCGCCGCGACGATCTCGCTCGGCTTGAGGATCGTGTTGTATTCGTCGCCCGCGATGATCAACTGCAACCCCGCGAGCGTCGCGTCGTTGCCGGTCACCGGCGGCACCGGATTGACGCCGGCTGCCTTGAACGCCGCAACGGCCCCGCCGCCCGTGCCGTCGTTGGCGGCCACTACGCCGACGATCTGCGAGCCGAAGCGGGTGATCTGTCCGCTGACCCACTGCTGGGCCTTCGGCGGAGCCCAGTCCGGCGTGTCGTACTCGGCCAGCGTCTTGTAGCCGCTGCCCTGCAAACCGGCGTGAATGCCCTTCTTGATCAGCCCGGCCGCCGCGTCGGTCGGCGAACCGTTCACTTCGAGCACGCCGCCCTTGGTGGTCGGCACGCCCGTGTCTTTCAGGTGCTGGACGAGCGACTGCGCAATGGCCTTGCCGATGCCTTCGTTGTCGAACGACACGTAATAGTTGGCCGGCGTGGAGGGCACAGGCCGGTCATAGGCGATGACCTTGATGCCCTGGCCCTGCGCCATATGGACGAGCGACGCCGCGGCCGTCGAGTCCACCGGGTCGAGCACGATCACCTTCGCGCCTTGTGCGATCACCGAGTTGAACTGCTGCTGCTGCGTCGCGACGTCGGCGTTGGCGTTCTGATAGAGCACCTTGCAGTCGGGGCAGAGCTTGCTCATTTCGGTCTTGAAGCCGGGGAAGTCATGTTGCTCGTAGCGCGTCGAGGCCTGGTCGGGCATCAGGAACGCGACCGTGCCACTTGGCGCAGCCAAAGCAGCGGTGCTGCCCAGCAAGCTCAGGCTCAGGGCGCTGGCGCCGATGAGTTGGTTCGAAAGTCTGGTCATCGCATGTCTCCGTTTTTAGAAAAATTCCGGCGAAGCTGCTGCCGTGTTTGGGCCTGGGTGAGCCTTCTTGTGAAGTTCGTCAGTTGGGCGGGGCGTGTCCGGCGAGGCGCCGGTCATGCGCGATGTCGGACGATTCGGTCGCGCTGGCCGCATTCAGTTGCTGATAAGCCCGCCATCGCGAGGGCGGCATGTTCTTGAGCAACAGGAACTGACGGTTGAAATTCGAGAGGTTGTTGAATCCGACCTGGTAGCAGATATCGGTGATAGTCAGCTCGCCTGACATCAGCAACTGGCACGCGAGATTGATGCGCAGCCGGTTCACGTACTGGACGAAGGGCACGCCGGTGTGCCGGCGGAAAGATCGCGAGAAGGCGCTGACGCTTTGTCCTGAGAGGTCGGCCAATTCCGCTTCCCGTAAAGATTGTGACAGGTTCTTGCCGATATACGAGAGCACGTGATTGATGTGCGTCTCGGCATAACGTGCCGGGTCGGCGCGATAAGCGGCGCTTGCCAGCTTCGCGGGTTCGACGCTGTGCACGAGCAGGTCGAACAACGCGAGGAACAGCGTGATGCGCCGCATGCCTTGCGCGTTCAACATTTCGCGCATGATCGGCTCGGCGGCGGCGCCCGATTCCGCTGAGAACAGCACACCCCAGCGAGAAGCATCGAGCAACGGCTCCACGCGCCTGAGTTCGGGCAGAGCCTGAATGGCGCGCGCGATGAACGCGCCATCGAACTGCACGATAAGACAGCGCTCATCCACCCGATCGCCGCGCGGCACATTGCTGACCCAATTGTGCGGCAGGTTCGAGCCCACCATCACGAGATTGCCCGGCGCGAAATTGCCGATGTAATCGCCGACGAAGTATTTGCCCGTGGTCGATGTGATCAGCTGAATTTCGTATTCAGGATGGAAGTGCCAGCGCACCGTGCGATAGGGATAACCATGCGACCAGACCTTGAACGACTCATCGCGCGGTACGGCGACCAGTTCGAGATCCGGCGGGACGATTTTGGCGCAACGGGCGTCCGCATGCGCGGCGGCACCCAGAGTGGTGTGCATCTGTCTTCCTCCTGAGCCGGCCTATTCTTTTGGGCGCGGTTCGCGCACAACGCATTGCACCTGGCTATGAGAGGAAGTTAATCCTGTTGAGAGGATGCCGCCACTGAAAATCGGGCCGCAAACTGATACTTAATTGCATTCGGGTAAGTCCGTACAGCGCAGCCGCGTGGAAGAACGGCGCGGGTTCGCTGGCCGCAGAGAGCGGCTCTTTATCGGCAAATGCGTCGGCAAATGCGTCGGCAAATGCGATCGGCAAATGCGATCGGCTGAGGAGGTGCGCGGCGAGCCGCGCTCCGACGCGAGGGGAGCGCGTCGGCGAACATCCGCAATGGAATCAGAAGCTGACGAACGCCTGCAGGAGCCGGTTGAACGCGCCGGCATTCGAGACATTCATGCCGTGCGACGCACCGGCAATGGTTTGCCGCTCCGCATAGCCGATCCATTCAGCGAGCTTCTCGACGTTGTTACGGAACATGCGGGGGCTGCGCTGCCCGTCGATCAGCAAGGTCCGGCATTTCACGTCGCGCGCCGCCTCATGGGAATAGGCGGGCAGGGGATCGCGGAACTGCTTGGGGAGCGTGTCCGCATTGTCGATCGCCATGGTGCGGAAGGACGCCGGACTCTTGCGCCATGATCCGGGTGCGCTCACCGAGTCGACGAAAAGCTCCAGTCCCGCGTCGATTTCGCGGCTCTCGATCAGGTCGGCGACGCGCGCACGCAGCACGTTGGTCGCGGGCGGCAGCGACGCCTCCGCCATGCCGTCGATCTGCAGCGGGCCGCCCGGGTCCGCGAGCGTCAACGATTTCACCAGCCGTGGAAAGTCGCGCGCGACATGGAACGCCACGCAGCCGCCCCGCGAATGGCCGACCAGATGGACGGGCGCAAGGCCGATCGCCTCGATGAACTCGGCCAGTTCGGCGACGTGGGTTTGCCAGCCGAACTCGCCCTGAATGCAAGCCTCGTTCGCGGGCCAGTAGTGGCTCAGGCTCACCGAGATGCAGCGGAAATGCTGCGACAGCGCCGCGGTCTGCGCGCTCCAATAACGATAGTCGCAGAGCGAGCCGTGCACGAAGACCAGCGGCTCGCCCTCTCCGCACTCGACATACGGCACGCAGATGCCGGATGCGATGGTCGCAAACGACAATTCCGGTACGGCAAGCACTGAGAAATCGGTACGGGCGTTCATTGACTGGCTCCTTTGCGGTCACTATGCCCGATATCACTGTCTTAGAAAATCGCGTAAAATTGATCGAATCTAATCACTTTTCTGATACCAAGCCCATTGAAAGCGCTCGACCTGGACGTGATGACCATGATCGTGGCTGTCGCCGACACCGGCAATATCAGCCGGGCGGCGGAAGTCGTGCATCGCTCGCAGTCTGCGGTGAGCATGCAGATCAAGACGCTCGAGAGCGCGCTTGGCAAGCCGCTGTTCGTACGCAAGCCGAGAAATGTGGTTCCGACGCAGGACGGCGAAGTGCTGCTGACCTACGCCCGCCGCATGCTCGCCTTGCGGGAGGAGGCGTGGGCCGCGGTGGTGCGGCCTGACGTGACCGGGCGAGTGAGCATCGGCGTGCCGGACGACTACGCGTCGTCGCTGCTGCCGCCGATCCTGAAGAAGTTTTCCGCAAGCTATCCGAAGGTGGAGATTCAGGTGGTCGGTTTGCCGAGTGTCGCATTGGCGCCGATGGTGAAAGACGGCTCGGTCGATCTGGTGTGCGCAACGCGAGTGAAGGGCCTGTCCGGCGAGTTCATCCGGCTCGAGCCGATGGAGTGGGCAGCGGCGCCGAGCGCCGATGAAATCTGGCGCGAACGGCCGCTGCCGATCGCCGTGTTTCTGCCGGGCAGTGTGGCGCGGGAAAATGCCATTCGCAGCCTTGAACGCGCGAAGATTCCCTATCGGACCTCGTATGAAAGCCCGAGTCTGCTTGGCCTGCTGTCGATGGCCGAAGCAGGACTTGCGATTGTCCCCCTCGCGCGATGCGCGGTCCCGGCGCATTTCACGTTGCTCGGGCGTGCGCACGGCTTGCCCGAGATTCAGGCGCTCGAAATGGTGTTGGCGCGCAGCACCGCTTCGAAGCGACCGCCGTGTGATTTTCTGGCGGAGAAGATCGTTTCGGAGTTGAGGCGGTAGGTGCACCGGCGGTCTGCTCTGTTACGCGGGGACGTGTGCAGGTTTGCGCGGCATTGAGCGCCGCTTTCTCATGCGCCGAACAGATCTATCTGGCCGGCTTGAGCGCGCGCAAGCGCCAGATCAGGCTCGACGTGTCGAAGCGGTTGCCGCCGAGCGATTGCACGTCGGCATAGAACTGGTCGACGAGCGCCGTCACCGGCAGCGACGCGCCGTTGCGCTTCGCTTCGTCGAGACAGAAGCCGAGGTCCTTGCGCATCCAGTCGACGGCAAAACCGTAGTCGAACTTGCCGTCGATCATGGTCTTGCCGCGATTGTCCATCTGCCAGCTGGCCGCCGCGCCCTTGCCGATCACCTGCAGCACGAGCGGCATGTCGAGGCCCGCGAGCTGGCCGAAGTTGATCGCTTCGGAGAGCCCCTGAACCATGCCGGCGATGCAGATCTGATTGACCATTTTCGCCAGTTGCCCGGCGCCGACGGCACCAATCAGCGTGACGGCCGCCGCGTAGTGCGCGAGCACCGGCGAGGCCTGCTCGAAGATGGCCAGCTCGCCGCCGCACATGATCGTCAGCTTGCCGTTCTGCGCGCCGGACTGACCGCCGGATACAGGCGCGTCGATGAAGTGCAGACCTTTCCGGCCCGCGATTTCAGCCAGTTCGCGCGCGACGTTCGCGGACGCTGTCGTGTGATCGACGAACGCGGACCCTGAGGCCATGCCGGCAAACGCGCCGTCGTCTCCGAGCGTGACGCTGCGCAGATCGTCGTCGTTGCCGACGCACGCGAGCACCAGTTCGGCGCCGTCCGCGGCTTCCCGCGGGGTGCCGGCCGCGCGGCCCCCGTACTCGGACACCCATTGTTGAGCTTTCGACGCGGTCCTGTTGTACACGGTCACGTCGAGGCCCGCTTTCGCGAGATGGCCGGCCATGGGGTAGCCCATTACGCCGAGGCCGAGAAACGCGACACGGCGAACGGTGGATGGGGCGGGCTGTGCGATGGGTTGATTCATTGGGGCTCCATAAGCTGGGCTGGGTTGGGGAGGGTGGGGTAATTATCAGGGTGCGGCCGTCCGGGCAGCCCCGAAGATGACAAAAATCTCATTTTTCCACCATGTTGGCACTGCGGCAGCGCCGTAGCATCGGTCGCACCTGGTCAACGGTTCACCTACCTATGCTCACGCGTCACCTTGCTGCCGTTCTTGCGCTTGCTGCGGTGAGCACGGCTTACGGAGAGCCGGCAACATCGCTTGCGCCGCTCAGTCCACCTGCGCCGTCGACTGCCCGGGCCGCGGCGCGCGAGAGCCCCGCCTTGCCGCTCGACGAGGCGCTCGGGATCGCGGCCGGGAACAACCCGTTGCTTCGCGGCGCGCGCGCCGACGCGGATGCGTCGAGCGGGACGTTCATGCAGGCGGGCGCCCGGCCCAATCCACAGATCTCGCTGCTGCAGGAGGGGTTCGGCGGCACCGATCGCACTTCGACGGCGCTGCTCAACCAGACCGTCGAACTCGGCGGCAAGCGTCAGGCTCGGCTCGACGTCGCGTCCTATGGGCGCGAAGTGGCGCTGGCATCGCTCGACGCGCGCGGCGCGGCCCTGCGCGCGGACGTCATCGCCGCGTTTTACGGATTGCTCGCGGCTCAACGTCAGCTGCGGGTCGCGCAGGAGTCCGCCGAAATCGCGGCGCGCTCGGCGGAACTGGCGGAAAAACGCGCGCGGGCCGGCAAGGTGTCGCCGGTGGAGGCGACGAAGGCGCGGGTCGCCGCGACCGGCGTGCAGATCGAACAGGCCAACGCCGCCACGCGGCTGACGATCGCAGCGGAGAAGCTCGCGAACGTGACGGGCAGCCCGCTCGTGCGAGGACGCCCGGTGAGTGGCGACATTGAAAGCGTGCCGGCGATCGGGGCGCTTTCGCAACTCCTGCCTCACCTGTCCGACGCGCCGCTTGCGCGCGCCGCAAAGGCGGAGACGCTGCGGGCCAACGCCGCGATTTCCGTGGAGCGCGCAAAGCGCATCCCCGATGTCACGTTCAGCGTGGGCATGAAGCGCGTCGTCACGGGCGGCGTTCCCGGCAACCAGGCGGTGGTCGGCGTGTCGATTCCGCTTCCGATTTTCGACACCAACAAAGGCGCGCTGCTCGAATCGGTTCACAAAGCCGGGAAGGCGAGCGCCGATTTCGACAGCGAAACTGCCCGCTTGCAGCTGGAGCTGACGCAGGCCTACGCCAACTACGAGAGATCAAATCTGGAAGCACGGCGCCTGAAAACCGACGTGCTGCCAGCCGCGCGTGAGGCGCTCGACGCAATGTCGCGCGGCTACGAACTCGGCAAGTTCGCCTTTCTGGATGTGCTGGACGCGCAGCGCACGTTGTTCCAGAGCCAGTCGCAATACGTGCAGGCACTGGCCGACGCGCACTTTGCCTACGCCGACATCGGCCGGATTGTCGGCGTGCCGCTCGCCGACGTCTCCTCGCGCAACACCGCGGACCCATCGCCACGCTTACCGTGAAGGACTTGTCATGCCGCGCAGAAAACTCATCATCGCCATTGTGGCGACCTTCGGCAGTGTGAGCATCGCGCTCGCCGCCTTCGCGTTGACGCGCGAGTCGTCGAATGCTGAAGGCGCTTCGGGGGCCGCGCACACTTCAGCGGCAGCGCAGCCTTCGCCCGGCCGGAACGGAGGCACGGTTCTCGGCGACGGCGCACTATCCGTCGAAATCGTGCTCTCCGAGAAGCCGGGGGACGCGCGCCTCGTCGTCTATCCTCTTATCGACGGCCAGCCGGCGCACAAAGGCGTCGCCGTGTCGGGCTCCATCACTCGCTACGACGGCTCGAAGCTGCCACTCCCGTTCGTGCCGGCAGGCCAGAAGTGGACCTCCGCCGAACCGATCGGCAAGCCTCACGTATTCGACGCAACCATCGACCTGAAGTGGCGCGGGCAATCCGCGTCGTTCGTTTTTTCCCAGGCCGATGGCGCGGTCGCGCTCAGTGCGGCGCAAATCGAGGCGGCCCAGATTCGCCTCGGCGAAGTCGGTCCTGCCCAGATTCTCACGACATTCCAGCTGCCCGGCGAAATCCGCTTCAACGAGGATCGCACCGCCCACGTCGTGCCGCGTGTGGCGGGCATCGTGGAACGGGTGGGTGTGTCGACCGGCGAGCAAGTCGTGCGAGGGCAAGTGCTGGCGGTCATTGCCAGCACCGATCTTGCCGATCGCAGAAGTGAACTGCTCAGCGCGGAGCGCCGGCTCGCCGCGGCGAGAACTTCGTACGCCCGCGAAAAGACCTTGTGGCAAGAGCGCATCTCGGCCGAGCAGGACTATCTGCAGGCGCAGGTGCAATTGCGCGAAGCCGAGATCGCCACGCAGAACGCCCGCGCGAAACTCGCCACGCTGAATGCGCCGGCGTCGGCGGACGCATTGAATCGCTACGAGTTGCGCGCGCCGTTTGCCGGCACCGTAGTCGAAAAGCATGCGACGCCCGGCGAAGCGATCGCGGCGGACGCCAGGCTCTTCGTTCTGTCCGACCTCTCCTCCGTGTGGGCCGAGATGGCGGTGCCGGCCCAGCGTTTGAACGATGTGCGCGTCGGTCGCGACGCCACCGTCAGCGCCACCGCATTCGAGTCGACATCGAGCGGTCCGGTGGCCTATGTCGGCGCGCTGCTCGGCGAGCAAACCCGTACCGTGCCGGCGCGCGTGGTACTGCCCAATCCCGACGGAGCATGGCGGCCTGGCATGTTCGTCAATGTGTCGGTGGACGCCGGGCGGCAAAGCGTGCCGCTCGCCGTGGCGGCCGATGCGTTGCAAGACATCGACGGCTCGCCCGCCGTTTTCGTGCAATCGCGCGGTGGCTTCGTCGCTCAGACCGTTCAGACCGGACGCCGCGACGACAAGGTCGTCGAAGTCGTGAGCGGACTTCGGCCGGGTCAAAAGTACGCCGCTTCGAACAGTTTCGTCCTCAAGGCTGAACTCGGAAAAGGTAGTGTCGAGGGACATTGACGCCCTGACGCCATGAAGCGCCTCGCACCTGCCGCGGGCAGGCGGCGCTCCCGTCACCTGGTTTCAAAGGACCATCTCCATGTTCGAGAGACTGATTCGCTTCGCCATCGCGCACCGTTGGTTAGTCATGCTGGCCATTGCCGCTGTCGCGGCGGTCGGCGTGTACAGCTATCAGAAGTTGCCTATCGACGCCGTGCCCGACATTACCAACGTTCAGGTTCAGATCAATACGTCCGCGCCGGGTTATTCGCCGCTCGAAGCGGAGCAACGCATCACGTACCCGGTGGAGACCGCGATGGCCGGTCTTCCCAATCTGGCGCAGACGCGTTCCATCTCGCGCTACGGGCTGTCGCAGGTCACGGTGATCTTCGAGGACGGCACCGACATTTACTTCGCACGTCAGCTCGTCAACGAAAGGATTCAGGAAGCCAAAGACAAGTTGCCGCCCGGCGCCACGCCAGCAATGGGTCCGACTTCCACGGGGCTCGGCGAGATCTATCTGTGGACAGTCGAGGCTGACGCGTCGGCTGTCAAGCCTGACGGAACCCGTTACACGCCCGCGGACCTGCGCGAGCTTCAGGACTGGGTCATCAAGCCACAACTGCGCAATGTGCCGGGTGTCACCGAGGTGAATTCCATCGGCGGTTTCGTGAAGGAGTTCCGGGTCGCGCCGAATCCCGCCAAGCTCATGTCCTATGGCTTGACGCTGGCGGACGTGGTGCGCTCGCTCGAACGCAACAACGACAACGTCGGCGCCGGTTACATCGAAAAACGCGGCGAACAGTATCTCGTGCGGGTGCCCGGCCAGGCGCGCTCGGTGGACGACATTTCCAATGTCGTGCTGACCAACGTGGGCGGCGTGCCGGTTCGCATCAAGGATGTCGGACAGGTGGATATCGGCCGTGAATTGCGGACGGGCGCCGCGACCTCGAACGGCGAAGAGGTCGTGCTCGGCACCGTATTCATGCTGATGGGAGAAAACAGCCGCACCGTTTCGAAGGCCGTCGCGAGCCGGATGGACGACGTGAATCGCACACTGCCCGCGGGTGTGCGCGCGATTCCGGTGTACGACCGCACCGTTCTCGTTGAGAAGGCGGTGCAGACGGTGAAGAAGAACCTGCTCGAAGGCGCGGTGCTCGTGATCGCCGTGCTGTTTCTTTTCCTCGGCAACCTGCGCGCCGCGCTGATTACAGCGCTCGTCATTCCGCTTTCCATGCTGATCACGTTCACCGGCATGGTCAACGCGAAGGTGAGTGCCAACCTCATGAGTCTGGGCGCGCTCGACTTCGGCATCATCGTCGACGGCGCGGTGGTGATCGTGGAAAACTGCGTCAGGCGGCTCGCGCATGCGCAGAAGCTCGCCGGCCGGCCGCTGACCCGCGAGGAGCGTTTCGCCGAAGTGTTCGGCGCGTCGCAGGAAGCGAGGCGCGCGTTGATATTCGGTCAACTGATCATCATGGTGGTCTACTTGCCGATCTTCGCGCTCAAAGGCGTCGAGGCGAAAATGTTTCACCCCATGGCGATCACCGTCGTGATGGCGCTGGCCGCCGCGATGGTGTTGACAGTCACCTTCATTCCTGCTGCTATTGCACTGTTTATCGGCAAACGCGTCGAAGAAAAGGAAAATCGCTTGATGGGCTGGGCGAGGCGGCTCTACGAACCGCTGCTCGCCGCCTTCATGACGCGTCCGAAACGGGTGTTTGTCGGCGCGGTGGTGATCGTCACGTTGAGTATCGGGCTGGCGGTGCGCCTTGGCAGCGAGTTCGTCCCGAGTCTGAACGAGGGCGACCTCGCCGTCGCCGCGCTGCGCATTCCGGGCACGAGTCTCTCCCAGTCGGTCAGCATGCAAAAGGCCATTGAGAAGACGTTGAAGCAACGGTTTGCGGAAATCGAACGCGTGTTTGCCCGCACGGGCACGGCCGAAATCGCAGCGGACCCGATGCCGCCCAACCTGTCGGACGGCTACATCATGCTCAAGCCGACGGACCAGTGGCCCGATCCGAACAAGCCGCGCGAGAAGCTGGTGGAGGAGATCGAAGCGGTGCTCGCAGAGCTGCCAGGGAATGCATATGAATTCTCTCAACCCATTCAGCTTCGCTTTAACGAATTGATCTCGGGGGTGCGCAGCGACGTGGCGGTGAAGCTCTTTGGCGACGACATGGCGGTGCTCAACGGCACGGGCGAGCAGATCGCGGCGGCATTGCAGAAAGTGCCGGGCGCCGCCGAAGTCAAGGTGGAGCAAACCACAGGCTTGCCGGTTCTGACCATCAACGTCGAGCGCGACAAATTGGCGCGCTATGGCGTCACGGTCGGCGACATTCAGGACACGGTCGCGGCGGCGGTGGGCGGCAAGAAGGCCGGCACGCTGTTCCAGGGCGACCGGCGCTTCGATATCGTGGTGCGGTTGCCGGACGAGCTGCGCTCGGACATCGAGGCGATCAAGCGGCTGCCGATTGCGCTGCCGTCTGCGTTGCCGTCTGCGTTCCCGCTTGCGCCGTCGTCCGCGTCGGCGGCAGGCGGTGGCGTGCCCGTCGTTCAGGCGCCGTACGTGCCGCTCGCCGAACTGGCCACGGTCGAACTCGCGCCGGGTCCGAACCAGATCAGCCGGGAAGACGGCAAGCGGCGCGTCGTGGTGAGTGCGAATGTCCGGGGCCGCGATGTCGGCTCGTTCGTGGCGGATGCGCGCGAGCAGATACGGCAGGACGTGCAGGTGCCGGCGGGCTACTGGTTGTCGTGGGGCGGACAGTTCGAGCAGTTGCAAAGCGCGAGCGAGCGCCTGAAGCTGGTCGTGCCGCTGTCGCTCTTCATGGTGTTTGTCCTGCTCTTCATCATGTTTAATAATGTTAAGGATGGCTTGCTGGTCTTCACCGGTATTCCATTTGCATTGAGTGGCGGCGTGCTGTCGCTGTGGTTGAGGGACATTCCGCTTTCCATTACCGCAGCGGTCGGGTTCATTGCGCTCTCGGGCGTCGCGGTGCTGAACGGGCTCGTCATGATTGCCTTCATCAGAAATCTGCGGGAGCAAGGCGTGGAACTGGACGCGGCGGTTCGTGAGGGCGCCGTGACACGTCTGCGGCCCGTCTTGATGACGGCGCTCGTCGCCTCGCTCGGGTTCTTGCCCATGGCCTTCGCAACCGGCACGGGTTCGGAAGTGCAGCGCCCTCTGGCAACGGTGGTGATTGGCGGCATCCTGTCGTCCACGGCGCTGACACTGCTGGTTTTACCCGTGCTGTACCGAACCGCTCACGCGTCGTCGTGGCGCGCCGTTGCCGTGAGCCGGCTGGCGCAAGCCGCGCCGGGGCGGATACTGCGCCGGCTTGGCTTTTTCTAGAGGTGGTTCGCATGCGGATTCTGTTAGTGGAAGACGAGCCGAAGACCGGCGCCTATCTTCGCAAAGGCTTGTCGGAGGCGGGATACGTCGTCGATTGGGCCGAAGACGGCGTCACGGGTCAGCACCAGGCGGAGTCGGAAGACTACGACCTGCTGATCCTCGACGTGATGCTGCCGGGACAGGACGGCTGGACGCTACTGAAGAATCTTCGCCGCACACGGTCCACGCCGGTGCTATTTCTCACCGCACGCGACGATGTGGGGGACCGCGTCAAGGGGCTGGAACTCGGTGCCGACGACTATCTCGCGAAGCCGTTCGACTTCGTCGAACTGGTCGCGCGCGTCAGATCGATCCTCCGGCGCGGAAAGCCGCGCGAATCCATGTCGCTGCAGGTCGCCGATCTTGAACTGGACCTGACGCGGCGCAAGGCGACCCGTCAGGGCGACGTGATCCTGCTGACCGCGAAGGAGTTCACGCTGCTGTGGCTGCTCATGCGCAAGGAAGGGGAGATCCTGCCCCGCGCGACGATCGCCTCGCAGGTGTGGGACATGAACTTCAACAGCGATACGAACGTGGTGGATTCGGCAATCAGGAGGCTGCGCTCCAAGGTCGACGACGCCTACGAACCCAAGCTCATTCATACGGTGAGAGGCATGGGATACGTGCTGGAAGTCAGAGGCGGTAGCAATTAATGAGAGGCGCGGTGTCAAGAACGCTCCAGTCGCGGCTGACTGTCCTGATCATTCTGTCGACATCGGTCATTCTCGCGTTGAGCGGCCTCGCGCTGTATGGCGCGCTGCGCAGCCGCCTGGAGTCCACCTCGACCGAGCTCATGTCCGGCACTTTGGCGGCGCTGGAGTCGCATCTGGCCGGAAGTCAGAACATCGAGGATATCGTCCGCGACGCACAGACGTGGATCGACTTGCTGCACGGCCACCAGAACATGGCGCTCGCTGTCTACGATACGGCGGGCCAACGCCTCGTCAGCACGCCTGGGTTTCAGTCGTACGCGCCGATTCTCGCAACCCGCGCGAGCGAGGCCAGCATCGAACTGACACGCGCCGACTTGAATCTTCGCTACCTCGTCGCCATGGTGCCGCTCGACGCCGCGACGGGGCGGTGGGTGCGCATCGCCGTTCAGTACGATAGAACCAATGACCGGGCGCTGTTACGGGCGCACGCCTATACGGCGGTCATCATCGAAGTGTTCGGTGTGATTCTCGCCGCCGCGTTCGCCTACGGGATCGCCACGCTGGGCTTGCTCCCGCTGCGCAGGCTGGCGGCCCAGGCGGAGGCGATGTCGACCAGCCGCCTTGCGCAGCCTTTGCCCGAACTCGATGCGTCGGGGGAATTGAAGGAGCTGGAGCAGGCCTTTAACGGCATGCTGGCGCGGCTCGACGAGTCGTTCACCCGGCTCAGTCAGTTCTCCTCCAATCTGGCGCACGATATGCGCACGCCGCTAACCAATCTGCTTGCCGCCGCTCAGGTGGCGCTGTCGCAACCTCGGACCGCGGAGGACTACCGCGACGTGATCGAATCGAGCGTGGATGAGTATCAACGACTGTCGCGCATGATCGAGGACATGCTGTTCCTCGCGCGCTCGGAGCAGGCTGATGCGGCCTTGTCCCTGCGCGCGCTCGACGCAGCCGCGGAAGCCGAACGCGTCGCCGGCTATTACGAGCCGATGGCCGAAGACGCGCAGGTGAGGATCGAGGTGACGGGGCAGGGTACGGTGCATGCCGATCTGCTTCTCTTCCAACGGGCGCTCAGCAATCTGCTGTCGAACGCGCTCGTGCAGGCGCCGAAGGGCAGCACCATTACTATCGACTGCAAGGAAGAGGCGAATTCAACCACGCTGACCGTGTCGGACTCGGGACCTGGTATCGAGGCGCATCATCTCAAGCGCATCTTCGAGCGGTTTTATCGTGTCGACCCTTCGCGGCAGGGCTCGGCCTCGGGCACAGGGCTTGGCCTCGCGATCGTGAAATCGATCATGAACAGTCACGCGGGACACTGCGGGTGCGAGAGCCAGCCCTACGTTCGAACCCGCTTCTGGTTGCGTTTTCCCCGGCGTCACGACCTGAGCATGCCGGTGACCCGCGGCGCCGCGCGCAAGGATTGAGAGAACGCGTTCGGCGGCACACTCGCAATCAGACGCGCCGCCGGGTCACTGCTCCCGGCGGCGCGCGCGGCTATCGGGCCGCGATGCTGTCGTGATGATCCACCGGCGGTGTCGTTTCGCCCGCATGCCAGGTGATGGCGTGCAACTCCTTGTTGCGGGCAATCCTGTCGGCACTGGGCGGATACTGTGTCTTGCTGTTTGGAATCACACCGTCATGCTGAGCCTGAACCAGTTCCTGGTTCACCTGAGCGCGGGACTTGCCTTGTGCCTGCGCAACCTGAGAGGCCGCGCCGATCATCGTCATGGCGACGACGCATAGGGTGCAGAGCTTGGCGTTCATATTGAAAACCTCCTTAGTGATGACCGCCGGTCGGCGATCCATGAGCGCAGTATGGATCGCGGGCGGTGTGCCATCGTGACCGCGACATGAGAAAACTGTCACGTCCCGGCGTATCGAAGAAGTGATAACTGCTGCGGCCCGCATGAGATTTTTGTCATGTCGGCGTGAGACTGGCGGCGACCTTCGTGGAGCAGGATGACACGTCTTCTGTCACGAGCGTCCGGGCGGCGAAACATGCGTGCATTCACGTTGAAGTATTCTTTCGCGGCCTTCCTTCCCGCGATTCTTGCCGGATGTGCGAGCAATAGCGGCGAGTCGCCGGCATCCACGAGCATGTCGACCTCGACACAAGCGGTGAAGCCGGCGAATCTCGCGCCGGGCGAGCAGATCGACTATGCGGGCCATCGCTGCGGCAATCCGAATCTGTATGTGAAGACGCATCTGTGTATCTTCCCGCGTCGATAGTGCTCTCGGCGTGACTGGCCTCGTATGGCAGCCGTCGCGTTCACGCACGCCGCCGTTTCACGCATGCCGCGCGGATATTGTCGAAGGCGTGCCGGTACAGGTCTTTGGCAAATTCGCGGTTCTCGCTGCTAGACACTCGACCCACCACCGTTTCTCCAGATTCGGAAACAATCCTCCCCACTGGCGGCCCTTACTCTCGATGGCTCACCTTTCTAGACTGTCATCACCGAGTTGCGAACAGGGTTGTTCGTAGCAGGACAAAGCAAAGTCTGGAGGTAGAGTCATTATGAAGTCGCTTATTCAAGCCGTTGTAGTTGCCGCTGCTCTTGCCGCGCCGGTTGCCGTGTTCGCTCAATCGAACCAGCCGCTCACACGTGCGCAAGTGCGCGCCGAACTGATCGAACTGGAGCAGGCGGGTTACAACCCGGCGCGCGGTGAAGATCCGACCTATCCGGCCGATATTCAGGCCGCTGAAGCCAAGGTGGCGGCACGTCATGCCGCGACAGGTTTCGGCGGTAGCACGAGCGGCTCGTCGGACTCGGGACGTCCGGCCGTTTCCAAAGCGCACTGGAATGCGATGTACGACCATCCGTGATGTGCGTGATGCGTGAGACTGCGAGCCCGCGCTGCTAACGGCGGGATCGCAGTCATGCCGAAACGCATGCTGTTTCTAGAGGCCTGCGTGCCCGGCAACTTCGTCGACCAGTTCGGCGATGTCGTGAACGTCCACCGTGCACCCATCCTTGTTTTTCACGCCACGCCCCCACGCCTGTACATGCACGCCCGGCGTCAGATACTCGACGAGTTCGCTGGCGGCATGCGGCGGCATACGCAGCGAGGTGCCGTCTTCCAGCAGCGCGCCGCGCAGCTCGCCCTTCGGCCCATAAAGCGGCATGATGACTTCGCCTTGCACGTCCATCGGTTCGCCGTGGAGTTCGTGGCCGTGTTCATGCTTCGGGCCATGATCGTGCGGCGCGGGGCCTTCGTCGACGATCTCGGCGCCTTGCCGGGTTGTCAGTGAGACCGCGGCGATCAGATCGGCGCCACGCGGTTTCACGCCGCGTACGCGAACCGTGTCGCCCGGCGTGACGTAGCGTGTGATCTGTTTGCCGAGATGCGGCGGAAAATGCACCTGTTGTTGCACACCGTCCGCGTGCTGAAGAATGAAGCCGTCGGCATTGCCGTGCGGGTTGAGCAGAAACAGCACGACTTTGCCGCGCGTTTCGGGCAGGCAGGCGGGATCGATCCAATGCATGGTGAAGCTCCTCGTTCGAATGATGGATTGGGATTACCTGGGCAGGTCGCCGTAAAGCACCGTGAGATTGCCGGGCGTACCGAACGCGGTCGCCTGCAGCGATTCACCGTAGCGATTACGTGTGCCATAGCCTTGCGCCGCGACCATTGCGCCCGGTTGCAACAGGTTCGTGAATCGCGCGGCCGCGGCCGGCGTGAGCTTGATGACCGTACCGTCGATGAGAAGCACACCGTCGGGCTCGCCGCGCGGCGCGCTGGTGACGCGCAGCACGCGGCCCGCGGCGTCGAGCTTGACGAGTCCGACACCGGCGAGCGATTTCGGCAGCCGTTGCGCATCGGGCGGCGGCGGTTGATCGACAATGCTGCGGCCGCTCTTCGTGTCGGCGATCTGGCCGGCGCGCAGCGTTCCGCTCGCCTGCGCGAAGCCGTTCACATTGACGCTCGCACCCGGCGCGATCGTGGCGGCCACCTGAGTGCCGAGATGCGGCGGGAACCGGACGAGCGTGTTGTCAGCGAGCAGCATGCCGTCGACATCGCCCTCCGGATTGATCACGAAACGCCGCACTACGCCGCTTACTGTTGTGGGAACGCCATCACGCGGGCCGGCGAGTGGTGGCGGTGGCATGGGTGTGTCGGCGGCAGGCGCGGGTGGCGGCATCGGTGCGTCGGATCTCGGCGCGGGTGGCGGCATCGGCGCACCGGCCTGGGCTCGCGGCACGGGTTGGGCAGCGCAAGCTGCGGTCGCCGCAATGACAGCGAGCGCGGCCGCTGCGCGCGCGATCGGGTTGAGATGGTTCATCGTTGGCTCCTTCGACTGCAATGTCGTACAGGAGTATTCGCAACCACTGTGCCATGCCGCTACGGCTTGTTGCATAAGGCTTTGCGCTGTGCCATGCCAGCGTGGCCGTCGTCTCGCTGGACAGCCGGTGTCAGCCGGCTGGACACCGGCGAGCGCTTCAGCCGAGCTTGTAGGCAGCGATCTTCGTATAGAGCGACTGACGGCTGATACCGAGGCGGCGCGCCGCTTCAGCGCGATTGCCCACGGTCTGCTGCAATGCGCGTTCGATCGCGGCGCGCTCCAGCCACTCGATCGCCTGCGGCAGCGGCAGATCGAGCAGCGCGCTCGGAATCTCGCTCACGCCGGCGCGCGGCGCATTGAGAAAAGCCAGATCGTCCGCGGTGACGAGCGGACCGCGCGCGAGTGCGGCGACTCGCTCCATCGCGTTCTTCAACTCGCGGACGTTGCCGAGCCATGCATAGGCGAGAAGCCGCCGCTCGGCATCGCCGCTCAAGGTCCGCGCCGGACCGGCAAGATGCGCGGCGGCTACGAGAAAATGCGCGGCGAGCGGGAGAATGTCGTCGGGACGATCTCGCAACGGCGGCAGGTGAATCGGAATCACGTTGAGCCGGTAGAACAGGTCCTCGCGAAAGGTGCGCGCCGCCACTTCCGCTGCGAGGTCTCGGTGCGTCGCGGCTACGATCCGCACGTCGATAGCGACGCTTGCGTTGCTGCCGACCGGCGTGAGCGTGCGTTCCTGAATCACGCGCAACAGCTTGGCCTGCATCGGCAACGGCAGGTCGCCGATTTCGTCGAGAAACAGCGTGCCGCCGTTCGCCTCGGCGATACGGCCGGCTCGCTGCGCCACCGCGCCCGTGAACGCGCCTTTGGCGTGGCCGAATAGTTCGCTCTCCAGAAGTTCGGCGGGAATCGCCGCGCAGTTGATCGCAACGAACGGCGCATGCCGGCGCCGCGACGCATCGTGCAGCACGCGTGCCGCGACCTCCTTGCCGGTGCCGGTTTCGCCCGTGATCAGAACGGTCGACTCCGTGGCGGCCGCGCGGCCGATCTGCTTTTGCGCGTCGCGCAACGCTTCGCTGTTGCCCAGCAGACGAGGCGTGCCGGCGTCGCCGGTTTCCTCGTGCGACAGCGGCAATGCCGGGCCCGGCGAGCCGCGATTCGAGGCTTCGATCTTGCCGAGCAGGGATGCGATGGCGTCGCGCCCCACCGGCTTGGTCAGGTGCTCGAAGGCGCCGAGCCGCATCGCGTGAATGGTGTTGTCGCTGGTGGCGAAGGCGGTCAGCACGACTACCGGCAATGTCTCGCGCGCCGGCATCGCGCGCAGACGTTCGAGTACTTCGATGCCGCTCAGGTCCGCCATTCTGATGTCGAGAAACATGCAGTCCACGCGCGCGTTGCCGGCTAACACGGCAAGCGCGTCGTGGCCGCTGCCGGCTTGCGCGACGACATGGCCAAGGTCGCCCAGCGTTTCAGCCAGGCTTTCGCGGAAGGCGTCGTCGTCGTCGACGATCAGGATGTGCGCCATGGGATCTCGATCACAAAACAGGCACCGCGCTCGCGCGCTTCGTAAAAGGCGCTGCCGCCATGCGCGGCAGCGATCTCGCGTACCACCGCGAGGCCGAGCCCCGAGCCGGCGGCGTGGCCGGTCACGAACGGCTCGAAGATGCGCTCGCGCTCGGCGGGAGGCACACCGGGACCGTCGTCGGCGACTTCGATTCGCAGCGTGTCTGCGGCGCGCGCCGCGCTCAGCGTTACATGGCCGCCGGATGGCGTGTGGCGCAGAGCGTTGAGGATCAGATTATCGATCGCGCGCGCCAGTTGATCGGCATCGAAAGTAGCTTGCGCGGGAAGGCCGTCCGCGTAAGCCAGCGCCAGTGCGATGCCGGCCCGCGCCGCCGCGTCATGATGCCATTCCACGCGTTCGGCGAGCCATAGGCGCAAGTCGACACTATGGGCTTCGATCCGCACGGGCTGGGTCAACGCCAGCAGACCGGAAAGCTGGCGCTCCACGCGCTGAATCTGTTCGAGGATCGTGCCGAGGGCGCGCTGTTTGCGTTCGACGTCGCCATTCAGCGCGTTTTCCGCCTTGAGCCGCATCGCGCCGATCGGATTGCGGATCTCGTGCGCCATTTGCGCGGAGAAGCGGCCGATCGCCGCGAAGCGTTCCGCGGCCGCGAGCTGCGTATGCAGTTCGCCGGCTTGCTGCTGCAACGACGTGGCACGCGCGCCATAGGCGTTGAACGCCTGGACGATCTTGTCGAGGTCCGGCTCGCCGGTCGGCGCGATCGGCGTGAACAAGTCGGCGGGCCGGCTCAGGCTGGCTTCGATGCGCGCGAGATTGGCGCGCCAGCGACGCAGCAGAACGCCGAGCGCGATCGCAATCCCGACGATCACCGCCAGCAGCACCGCGAGCGTCGTGACGAGCGTTTTGCCGGAGGACCCAAGCGGCGGATGCACGCGCGACAGCGTCCAGGCGAACAGGCCTTCCCGATGCGGCACCGGACAGGCGGTGACGATCACGGCGTCCTGCTGGCCTTCGACGAAATCGGATGCCGCCGCGCGGCTGGTGGACGCCGCGCGCAGCGTGCGCAGGATCAGCGGCGTCTCGGCATCGGGGATGTCGCGCTTGATGCCGCTGCCCTGGTAGGTCGGAAACGCGTAGGCATCGAAGCTGCCGCGTGCCGCGCCGTCCGGCCGCCAGAAGCCGCCTTCCACGCCTTCCATCTGCGCGAGCACGATGTCGAGGATCGCGTGCATCAGGTCCGTGTTCGGCGTGGCGGGTGGAACGGGCGGCGTGCCGGCGGGCTGAGTTCCCGTTTGACCGGCGCGCGGCGCGGCGGGCGGCTGGGGTGTGCGGTCGATCGACAGGTCGTAGCGCGACCCGATCGTCTCGCAGCCGGCCAGCCCCTGCTGCCGCGCAAGCCCGATCTGGCGGCCGAGATTGGCCTGCGCCATGAACCAGACGAGCCCGATCAGGACCGCGCACATTATCGCGACCAGCAACCAGAAAACCACCAACTGACTGGCGAACGATAAGCGTCGGGGAACTGCGGTCATGAGCGCGCCGGGAAGGATGGGAGCTAAACAGTAGCAAGAATTCAGCCTGTGTTGCGCCTTTCGCGACAGGCGAGTCGCACTTCGCTGGAACGGGGGCGGCGGCTGGTCATCTGTTGCGCCGCTGGACAGCGTTTGTCCACGAAACGGACAGCGCGCGGGCAGCGTCGAGCGGCATGGCCCACTCGCGGCGGCGCGCGCGCCAATGGCATATGAGTTGCGTAAGGCTGGCCGCCATCCCGGCATCTCTCGCCAATGGAGTCGTCCTTATGATCAAGCCGATGCGGTCGAGCCGTTCGCCATGCGCCGCACGCGATGCGTCCATCACACGAGGTGCGTTGTGAAAGGCCGGCGCGCGCTCGAAGCGCTGAATTTTTTCGTGGCCGACGTACAGGCCGGCATCGGACCATTTCTCGGCGTGTTCCTGCAGGCGCGCGGCTGGGGCGCCGATCAGATCGGCACGGTCATGACCATCGGCGGCATCGCCGGCATGCTCGCCACTTCGCCGGCCGGCGCGCTGGTGGATGCGACGCGCCATAAGCGCAGTCTCGTCGTGATCGCGGGGCTGATGACCATGCTCGCTTCCGGCTTGCTGTGGATCTCACATGTCTACTGGATGGTGGCGGCGTCGCAAGTGGCGACCGCGATCACCGGCGCGGCGATCGGCCCGGCGCTGGCCGGCATGACGCTCGGCATGGTCCGGCAGCACGGTTTCGACCGTCAATTCGGCCGCAACCAGGTGGCCAATCATGGCGGCAATGTCGTCGCGGCAGCGCTGTCCGGCTGGCTGGGCTGGCGTTACGGCTTCGGCGCGGTGTTCGTGCTGAGCGCGCTGTTCGGCCTGCTGTCGATCGTGGCCGTGTCGTCGATTCCGGCCGACGCGATCGATCACGATGTCGCGCGGGGCGCCGATGCAAAGGCGCCTGCCGGCGAGCCTGCCGCTGCCGGCGCACCGGTGAGCGGCCTGCGGGTTCTGTTGCAATCGCGGCCGTTGTTGCTGCTGGCCGCCGCGCTCGGCCTGTTCCACCTGGGCAACGCGGCCATGTTGCCGCTCTATGGTCTCGCGATCGTCGCCGCCCATCAGGGCGAGCCGAGCGCGTTCACTGCGCAGACCATCGTGATCGCGCAACTCGTGATGGTCGCGGCCGCGATGCCGGCGACCCGGCTGATCCGGTGGCGCGGCTACTGGTGGGTGATCCTGCTGACCTTCCTCGCACTGCCGGTGCGCGGGCTGATCGCCGCGTCGGTGATTCATGCGTGGGGCGTGTGGCCGGTGCAAGCGCTCGACGGCATCGGCGCGGGATTGCAGAGCGTCGCGGTGCCGGCGCTGGTGGTCCGCTTGCTGGAAGGCAGCGGGCGCGTGAACGTCGGGCAGGGCGTTGTGATGACCGTGCAGGCCGCCGGCGCTGCGTTGAGTCCGGCTTTGGGCGGGATTCTCGCGCACCGCTTCGGCTATCCCGCTGCGTTCATCGCGCTCGGCGCGGTGTCGACCGGCTCGCTGGTGTTGTGGCTGAGTTTCGGGGCGACGCTCAGGCACGCCTGCGCGGCCGATGGCGGAGCGGCGCGCAATGCGGTCGAGGCAGCCTCGCCGGCGTCGTGACGCTTACATCCGCGAGTGACTTGCTTCGTCTGATGGTACGGAGCTTGCTGAGCCAGGGTGTTCTTTTCGCAAGCTGCCGCCTATGCCTCGAACCCCCTCTACTTGCCAACGGTGGAGCGCCCGCGAGATCCGGATACTGCACGAAGTGCCGCGCGTCCTGGTCGTGGACGACAACGTCGGCGCCGCCGAAGCGCTCGCCACCTATCTCTCCTACGAAGGCGTCGAAGCCCGCGCCGCCAACGGCTGCGAGCAGGCGTTGCGTTGCGTGCGCGACTGGGTGCCCGACGTCGTGGTGCTCGACATCATGATGCCGGAGCGCGACGGTTATGAAACCGCGAGCGCCCTGCGCAGTTATTTGCCGACGCACAGTCTGGGCATTGTCGCGTTCACTTCCCTCGATGAGGATCACGTCAAGGAAACCGGTAAGGCACGTCACAATTTCGACGGCTATTGTCAAAAAGGCACGCCCCCGAGTGCGCTGCTCGCGCTGATGCGCAAGTTCTGGCGCGAATAGCGGCGGCGGATAGAGACGCGTTAGTTGAGCGGTTTCGGGTGGGGCGATGCTGGGCCGGCGCGGTGCGTCACTTTGGAAACCCGCGGTCAATCTTTGAGGCGGTAACGGCGCGATATGAAGCCCGCCGGCCTCAGCGGCAGGCGTCGACCCGAACCAGTCAAGCCGGCTCGCTCAACGCCGGCTCCGCGACGATTTGCCGGAGAATCGCCTCCATCAAGCCGGGAAACCGGCTGTCCAGTTCCGCGCGCCGCAGCGAATTCTGATGCACGGTGCCGGCCACGCGTGTGCGCACCAGGCCGGCCTCACGCAGGATCCGGAAGTGATGGGACACGCTCGATTTGGGGCGGCCCCCGTCGAGATCGCCGCAGGTAGCTTCTTCGACCGACGACAACCGGCGGACGATCTCCAGGCGAACCGGATCGCTCAAGGCATGAAACAGCCGTCCGAGCGTGAAGTCCTCAGCGGCGGGATGGTTATAAGTGCGCATCCTGCAAATGATAAAGGTTTCTGAGATACTTGGTTATTCGATGTTTATCGAACTACCGTACAAGCAAGTCCAAAGGAGTTTTGCACGATGTCCGCATTGTTTCAGCCGTACAAGCTCAAAGACGTTTCCCTGCGCAACCGGATTGCCATTCCGCCAATGTGCCAGTACACGGCCGAGGACGGCCTGATCAACGACTGGCACCGCGTCCACCTGGCCGGTCTTGCGCGCGGCGGCGCCGGGCTGGTGATCGTCGAGGCGACGGCCGTGTCGCCCGAAGGCCGCATCACACCGGGCTGCGCCGGTATCTGGACTGACGAGCAGGCGCAGGCTTTCGCGCCGGTGGTCGCGTCGATCAAGGCGGCGGGTTCGGTGCCGGGCATCCAGATCGGCCACGCGGGCCGCAAAGCCAGCGCCAATCGTCCGTGGGAAGGCGACGATCACATCGCCGACGGCGACAGCCGCGGCTGGCAAACCATCGCACCGTCGGCAATCGCGTTCGGCGGCAATTTGCCCAAGGTGCCGAAGGCCATGACGCTCGACGACATTGCGCGCGTTCGCGAGGATTTCGTCGCCGCCGCGAGGCGGGCGCGTGACGCGGGCTTCGAGTGGCTCGAACTGCATTTTGCGCACGGCTATCTCGGCCAGAGCTTTTTCTCGACCCACTCGAATCAGCGTGACGACGCTTACGGCGGCAGTCTCGACAACCGCAGCCGCTTCCTGCTGGAAACGCTGGCGGCGGTGCGCAAGGTGTGGCCGGAGCATCTGCCGTTGACGGCGCGTTTCGGCGTGATCGAGTACGACGGCCGCGACGAGCAGACTCTCGCCGAGTCCATCGAACTCGCGAAGAATTTTAAGCGCGAAGGGCTGGACATGCTCAGCGTCAGCGTGGGCTTCTCCACGCCGAAAGCGGCGATTCCGTGGGCGCCGGCGTTTCTCGCGCCGATCGCGGAACGTGTGCGCCGCGAAGCGGGCATCCCGGTTTCGTCGGCATGGGGCATCGATACGCCGGAACTGGCGGACCGTTCGGTGAAGAACGGGCAACTGGATCTGGTGATGGTCGGCCGCGCGCATCTGGCCGATCCGCACTGGCCGTACCATGCGGCGAAGAAGCTAGGTATCGAGCGAGCGTCGTGGACGCTGCCGGCGCCTTACGCGCATTGGCTCGAACGCTACGCTGTCGCCTGAGTTTTCGTCTCGCGTCGCGTTGTATCGATGTGCTGTTTGCCCCGGCGGTTCATGAGCCGGGGCAGGCGGGATAACCTATATTCCGCCTTTCCGCCTTTCCGCCTTTCCGCCTTTCCGCCTTTCCGCCAGTCCTCCGGCCCGCCCGCCCTCCGGCCCTCCGGCCCGCCCGCGCCCCAACTCGGCCGTGCGCCGCACAGACCACTCCCCGTCTACTTCACGACCCGCACGGGCCGCCGCACCCGTCTCGCGGCTAATCGAACGACGCCGAAATGACAGTAAGCGCATCAAAAATCCGTTTCAAGACATTGTCATGAGTCGATAAATCGTTTCAACATGGCTCAAATACGCGTATGCTTGTTCCAATTGGACCATCAAGGGTGTCATGGTGACTTCATCCGACGAGCAAACCACGGGTCAGCAGGGTTACAGAAGCGGCGAAGCGGCGCGTTTGGCAAAAATGCCGGTCACGACGTTGCGGATCTGGGAACGTCGTTACGGCGTGGTTGGACCGGCCAAAACCGCGTCAGGCCAGCGTCTGTACTCGGAAGACGACGTCAGGCGACTCAGCCTGATCAAACTGCTGGTGAGTCGCGGCCACGCGATCGGCGCGATCGCGCGGCTCGATCGCGAGCAACTGCAGTTTCTGGCCGCGCGCAGCGGGCGTGAAAGCGGCGGCGCGACCGACATGCCGTTCCCGGAGTCCGCCGAACTCCGGCTGGCTCTCGTGGGCGGCAACCTCGCGCAGCGACTGGAAGCATCGGGTGTCGATTTGCGGCCTTACGGCGTGAACGAACTCGTCACTTTCGCCGACCTCGATCTCGCCAGCGCCGGTACGACCAGTGAGCGCCGCGAGCCGATCGACGCACTGCTCGTCAGCGTCGATTCATTGCAGGAGGAAGTCGCGTCGCAGATCATCGCGCTCGGCGACGCGGTCCGCGCGAAAGCGATCGCGGTCGTCTACGGCTTCGGCACCGGCCCGGCGGCGGAGATTTTGCGCGTGGCGGGCGTGCGTCTCTATCGCGAGCCCGACAGCCGGACGGAATTCCGTCAGATGCTCGGCGACCTCTGCGAACGAACCCGCATTCAGGAGCGCACCGGCGACGACGCCGTATGGGCGCGCGTGCGCCGTCGCTACGACGACCGCGAACTGGAAGCCATTGCCAGCCGTTCTTCGACGATTTCGTGCGAATGTCCGCGCCACCTTGCAGAACTGGTCATGAAACTGTCGGCGTTCGAGCGCTACAGCGACGCGTGTACGTCGCGCTCGGCGCAGGACGCCGCGTTGCACCGCTATCTGGGCGACGTCAGCAACCGGGCTTGCGCGATGGTTGAAGCGGCGCTCGAGCGAGTCGCGCGGGAAGAAGGCTGGTTTGCCGGCGCGCAGCCGCCGCAAGCCGTTCAGGACTAGCACGCGCACACCGTTTCGGAGGATGTGCCATGTCACATGATGCTTCGACGGACGCGACCGTCAGCGCGCCCGCACTGGACGAAAAGAGCGCGCATCTCGCGGCGCTCCTCGAGCGTGTTTCACGGCGCGACG
This sequence comes from Paraburkholderia sp. RL17-381-BIF-C, assembly GCF_046026435.1. Classification (NCBI taxonomy): domain Bacteria; kingdom Pseudomonadati; phylum Pseudomonadota; class Betaproteobacteria; order Burkholderiales; family Burkholderiaceae; genus Paraburkholderia; species Paraburkholderia sp. RL17-381-BIF-C. The sequence goes on from NZ_JARESX010000027.1 coordinate 90,508, forward strand.
CGAGAGCGTTCGAGGCGCTGTACCGGACGTCCGCGCCGTCGCTTTTTGGCCTCGCCGTGCGCGTGACCCGCACCAGCGAATCCGCGGAAGAAGTGCTGCAGGACGGCTTCATCAAGATCTGGCGCTTCGCAGGCTCGTACGATCCCGGCAAGGCCTCGCCGTCTACCTGGATGTCGAGCATCGTGAAGAACCAGGCGCTCGATTACTTGCGGCGCAATCCCTACGGGGGCGTGTACGTCGAAGAACTGGACGAACGCATTGCCGCGGGCGAGGCCGAGCCGGACCTCTCGCACGAGTTTTCGCTCGACGCCGAGCGCCTGTCGTCCTACCTGGGCCGATTGACGCCGGTTCAGCGCCAGGCGATTGCGCTCGCCTATTTTCGCGGGCAGTCGCAATCGGAAATCGCGCATACGCTGGACGCGCCGATCGGTACGGTCAAAACCTGGATCAGCCGCGGGCTGGAGTCGCTGCGCAGCATGGCCGAGGCTCGCCACGCGCCGCATCGCGGCGGCATCTACTGATACTGCAGGATTTGCGGAACGCCTCTTGCTGCAAGGTCTTCTCATTGACCTGATACGGAGGCTTCACGCATGAAACCCTATATCGTCGCGCACATGATGTCCTCGCTCGACGGCCGCAGTTTGACCGACGGCTGGCATCTCGACTATGCGTCCGACCTGTACGAAAACACCGCCGCCACTTTCGAAGCCGACGGTTGGATTTGCGGGCGAGTGACCATGCAGGAAATTTCGCACGGCGAGGACTATCCGAAGGGGCTCACCAGGGGCCCGGTGCCGCGCACCGATCACTTCGTCGAGCGCAAAGCGGATCAATACGCGATTTCAATCGATCCGCAGGGGCGCGTGGCGTGGAAGAGCAACACCGCGCTCAAGTCGCACGTGATCGAAGTACTGACCGAGCAGGTCGCCGACGACTACCTCGCTTACCTGCAATCGATCGGCGTCTCATACGTTTTCGGTGGCGAGTCCGAGCTCGATCTCGACGCGGTGGTGCAGACACTGGCGCGCGAACTCGGCGTGAAGAAGCTGATCGTGGAGGGCGGCTCGCACGTGAGCGGGGCGTTCGTGAACGCGGGTCTGGTCGACGAAGTGAGCGTGTTGATTCTGCCGCTGGTGGACGGCCGCAGCGAACATCCTTCTTCGTTCGAAGTGGCGATGCAGAAGTGGCAAACGCCCGCCTATCTGAAACTCACGTCCGTTGAAAAGACGGAACACGACGCTGTCTGGTTGCGCTATACGAAAGCCTGAAAGCGCGCGGCAGAGTGAAATCGAAGTCACTCTGCCGCCGGCCGCTCGCATTATTTTCAGTGCGCAGGGATAACCGGATCTCAGCCTTGCGTGTGTGCCGTCGAGAGCCAGCCGCCGCTCACGCCAATCTCACCGATCTGTTTGGCGACGGCGTCCGCGAGGCGCTTCGCGTCCGCTGACACACCGGCGCGTTGGGTTTCGGTTACGGCATGCAAGCCGCCACCCGCCGCCGCCGAAGTCGCAACACTGCCGGCCGCCGCACCCACACCCGCCGTCTCGACCATGCCCGGCGCCTTGCCGCTGTCCGCGCTGGCATTGAAGGTTTGCACCAGTCGCGGCGCACCGCCCGCGGGCTTATACAGAATCTGCACCGAACTCGTCACTTCGCTCTTGCCCGCACCGAGGCCGATCAGCATGCGGCGGCGACGGTTGCCCGAGTCGATCGTATCAAAGCTGCCTTGCACAAGCAGCACGTTCTGATCGGCTGGCGCGGGAACGTCCGAGCGGATCGCACGCAGACCCATCGATTGCAATTGATGCACGATTTCGTTGGCGACCTGCTCGCGGACTGCGGCGGCGTCGGCGGCCTGCTTTTGCGCAGCGGACGAACCTTCGTGTTGCGTCTTCACTTTCTGCATCATGCCGCCATCCAGTTTGACCTGGTCGGGGCTGGCGTCGAAAGTGTAGACATAAATGTTGTCCGGCCGCACATGGACCGGCGTGTTCGTCTCGCTTGCATGGTCGATGCTGCCGCTCGCGCAGCCGGTCAGCAGAGCGCCGCAGCAGACCATCGCCATGCAGGCAAAACGGGTGGCATTTCTTTTGAGGAATTTCACTGAAGTCAACATGTTCATCCTGTCGTCGGCACGCGGTGCCGGTATGGTCGAGCCGTTCTTCCGATGATCGGGCAACCGTAGGATCGTTGATCATCGGCGAGTCGTCTCGCACGTGAAGCACCCTTGATCTCATGCGTTCTGTTTCATCCGCACCGGCAGCGAAACGAAGTATGGGCGAGTCACTTCCCGAACTCCATTCAACAATTATTTCGTCCTGTGTCACGGCGGCAAGAGGTGCCGCGCGGGGCTTTCGCGCGTCGCAAGCGTTATTGGACGTGGCAGGAAAAGAGGGGGGTGGGGTGAGGATCGACCGCGCCGGCCAGCGGCGTGAAGTCATGCAAGCGCGCGTGCGGCGCCGCGAGTGTCGGGCGTCAGCTCAAGGCGAGTTTGATGATGCAGCCAAGGACGAAAATCAGCAGGAAGGCGGCGACTGCCATGTTCAGCGGATAGCGCATTCTTCACCAGGACACCAGCGTTTGCAGTGCTCATATCCTAATCACCTGACGGAAGATGAACAGTGGCCAAAGAAGCGGCAATGTGGGAAAGCCAACGCAACATGCTGAATGACTGAGCAGCTCGCTGGCGGGAACGCTTCCAGTCGCGGGCCGGATGCAGGAGTTGCCGCACGGCCGCTGACTGACGGAAAAAATGCCCGCGTGCAAAGCGCCGCTCGGCCGGTTATCGGGCCGGCCGTGCAGCGTAGCCGATGCCCTTCAACTCCCGCCGACGGCGCGCGTCCAGGGTGCACCCGCTGGCGCATTGTTTCCGGATGGCGCATGATTGAAGCGATGTGCCGTCCGACCCCAGAAGCCGCGTGCCTCTACGGGACGCGCGGCGCACGCGAAGCCGCCGGTGCATGCGTCACGGAAACACAACGCGGCAATGCACCGCCGGCGGGTACTCAACCGTTAAGGAGGATTTCGCATGGACCGACCTGACGCCGCCAATCCGTTTGGCGATTTCACCAAAATGCTGGAGCAGTTCAAGCTCCCCGGCTTCGACGTACCCGCCATCATGGAAGCGCGACGCAAGGACATGGAAGCACTGGTTCAGGCGAATCAGACGGCTTTCCAGGGGATGCAGTCGCTCGCGCAGAAGCAGGCTGATATGTTGCGCACGACCCTGAGCGAATTGCAGTCGCTGACGGGCCAGTTATCGGCCGGCGGCGCCGCGCCTTCGGGCAAGGCGGCCGAGTTGATCCAGCAGAGCCTGCACAAGTCGCTTGCCGATATGCAACAACTGGCGCAAGCGGCCTATCAGACGCAAGCCGAGTCGTATGCGGTGATCGCAAAACGCGTAGAAGAGAATGTCGAGGAGCTTAAATCGCTCCTGCAGCAGCACAAAAAGTAGCGGGCGCTGCGCGTCGAATCGATCGGCTCTGCGGAATCGATCGAGCCAGACGCATCACGTTCGAACGACCGATGCCGTGGTTGACTTTCGAGTCATCCGCGGCATTTTTTTGTTTTGCGAAGTGCGATGGCGTCGCCGCTTCGTCCTCACGCGACCGGTCTTTTGACGCGTCGTATCGTCAGAGGAAAACGGGCCTTCCGGGTGATTTTTTCAGCGTTCACTTACATCGATCTCGCAATGCTGCGCGCATGAATTTTTTTCTGCGCGAGATGCGGACAATGTGCACTGTCGTTTGCTTTAAACGAGCCGTGCAACGAAAACAGGCGCTCAAGCGCCGTCACTTGGTGATCTGGTCCCGAAACATCAAACAGACTCGAACGTTGCCGCGCGGGAGAAAGGTTTAAATCGTTGCGCAAACGATTGCAGCGCCTCACCGCGATGCCTAAAGTTTCGCGCCACCACTCCGTAGACGCATTCACGCAGCACGCAGCTCAACCAGTGTGAATGCAACACCAGCACCCACCGGCGAAGCGTGCGCCCCTAGTTTCCCGTTCGTGACCGGCTCGACGCGTGGTCGCGAGCGTTTCACCTCGAAGGAATTCTCTTGAAACCGATGCTTTATTCCCGCATTGCTCGCGCAATGCTCGGGGCAAGCTGCGCGCTGTCGTTTGCCGCGCACGCGACGCTCGGCCAGAACGTGAGCACTGTCGACAGCGATCAATCCCGCTTGCGCGCAGTGGCTCACACGGCGACTACGCAAAGCGCGTATTCGGTCCATCTGATGACGCTGCCGTCCGGCACGCTGGTGCGCGAGTACGTCGCGCCCAACGGCATCGTGTTCGGTGTCGCATGGGAAGGCCCCACGTTGCCGGATTTGAAATCCATGCTGGGGACGTCGTTCGACGCCTACGTCGCCGCCACCGCGACGCGTCGCGGCACGCCGCTCGGGGTCTCCAGCGGCGATCTGGTGGTCTACTCCGGCGGGCATCTTCGCGCGTTCGCCGGCCACGCGTATTTGCCGCCAGCGGTGCCTGCGGGCGTCGATGTCGGCGTCATTCAATAACGGTGCGGATCATGCGTCATATGTCTTCCTTCAGGATCCTGCTGTGCGCGGCGCTGCTTGCACTGCTCGTCAGTGCTTGCGGCGGCGGGGGCGGCGGGTCCAGCAGCACGGCCAGTTCCAGCAGTTCGAATTCGGCCGGCCCCACCGTGATCAACACCGCGCCGTCGTCGCAAGTGCTGGCCGCGAACGCGGTGCGCGTGACGGTCGACTCCGGCGTGAGTGACGTGCCGAACATGCCGTTCGTCAGCATCACGATTTGTGCGCCGGGTACGGCTCAGTGCCAAACCATCGACCACGTACTGGTCGATACCGGGTCGTGGGGCGTGCGCGTCTTTGCTTCCCAGTTGCCCGCGACAATGACTCTGCCGCAACAGAAAGACGCCTCGGGCAATCAGGTCGCCGAATGCATGCAGTTCTTCGACGGTTACACGTGGGGCGCGGTGAAGCTCGCTGATCTGCAGATTGCCGGTGAAAAAGCCGCCTCGCTGCCGATCCAGGTGATCGACCCGAACTACGCTTCACTGCCGGCCGATTGCGCGAGCGTCGGCGCATCGCGCAACACGCCGGCCGCGTTGCAGGCCAACGGCATTCTCGGCATCGGCGTGTTCAAGCACGACTGCGGCGCGAACTGCGTGCAGCAGGCGCTGGCCGGCACGTATTACGGCTGCAGCGGCACGACATGCACGTCGATTCCGCTTGCCGAAGAACTCCAGGTCGCCAATCCGATTCCGTACTTCGCCACCGACAACAACGGTTCGATGCTGAGCCTGCCGACGGTATCGGGTGCCGCGCAGTCGGTCACGGGGCAACTGGTGTTCGGCATCGGCACGCAGACCAACAATACGCTGGGCGGCGCGCAAGTGATCGGCGTGAGTCCGTCGAACGGCACCTTTACCACCGTGCAGAACGGCACGACCTATTCGCGCAGCATTCTGGACAGCGGTTCGACCGGGCTGTTCTTTCAGACCAGCTCTTTGCCGGTATGCGCGAGCCCGAATAATTCGTACTACTGCCCGGTGTCGACCGCGCAAATGAGCGCGATGATCCAGGGGGTGAACGGGACCACGAGCGCGGTGAATTTCAGCGTCGGCAACGCTACGACGATTGCACAGACCTATAGCGGCGATTCGGCGCTGCCGCTGCTGGCGGGACCGGCGTTCGTTCAGTCCACTATCTTCGATTGGGGTTTGCCGTTCTTCTACGGTCGCAATGTGTATGCCGCCGTCGAGCAGCAGGCGACACCTCGCGGCACGGGGCCTTACGTCGCGTATTGAGTTCGGAAGACAGCTTGTCTGGTCGGCGCTTTTGGGCGAGCGCTTTGGCGAGACTCGCCAGATATGAAAACGGGCCGCCGCCCGACAAAATAACCACGGGGCCCGCCGTTGTTAATAAGTTTTGTTA
>NZ_JARESX010000028.1:0-95542 GCF_046026435.1 Paraburkholderia sp. RL17-381-BIF-C
AGATACGCGGCAATTTTTGCGATGCAAAACCACTTTTCAAACAACGAAATGATGCTGATCCGGAGATTCGCAATGAATCCCGCATGGTGAAACGCGCTTTCGCTGACGGAGACAGGACAGCCGATCGACTCCGCTGCCATCGGCCTACAGCCGGCACTACGCGCCGACCGTCCCACGCGTGCCCTGCCCGCGTGCCCGGCGCCATTCGAAACGGATCGCACTGATCCACAGCGAGAAGCGCGGCGCGTTGGGTCGCAGCGGGCTGTCTGACGAGGTCAAGGCCGCGCTGCTGGCCGCTGAAGCACAGGTGCAATTGGACGACCTCGCGACGCGAGCTTTACAAGCTCTGATTCGCGAGGCCGGGATTCACACCGGATTCAACGCGGCCCGCCCATCCAGCACGGCGGCAACGTTATCCAGCGCCGTGAAACCCATCTGGTCGCGAGTCTCGATCGTGGCGCTCGCCATGTGCGGCGTTAGAAACACGTTCTCGAGCGCCGCAAAACGCTTGTCGACATTCGGCTCATTCCGGTACACGTCCAGACCGGCACTGAATAGATGTCCCGAAGTCAGCGCTTCATAAAGCGCATCTTCATCCACCAGACCGCCACGCGCCGCGTTGACAAAGACCGCGCCCTTGGGCAGCAGCCCAAACTCATTTTTTGTCATTAGCGGGACGCCACCGCCCGGCACGTGCAGCGTGAGCACCTGGCAGTGCGGCAGCATATCCTCGAGGCTGGCGTAGTACGTCGCGCCATTCTCCAGCGACTCAGGCGCACGGTTAATGTCCGTGTAGATCACGCGCATGCCGAAACCCTGCGCACGCTTCGCGACCGCTCGTCCGATACGCCCGAATCCGACAATGCCGAGCGTCTTGCCGTTGACCCGCGTCCCCAGCATTTCGGTCATGCCGAATGATTTTCCCCAACCGTTGCGCATAATTCGTTCGTACTCCGATGCACGCCGGCAGGCCGCGAGCACGAGCAGCATCGAGAAATCGGCCGTGCATTCGGTCAACGCATCAGGAGCGTTCGTGACGACAATTCCCCTTTCGCGGGCAGCAGCCACGTCCATGTGATCGAAGCCCGCGCTCGCGTTCGCAATGATCCTGACTGTCGAAGGCAGCGCGGCGATGTGCTCCGCTTGCAACCCGGATTTCTTGCCGATCAATACGGCGGGCACCTCGTGCTTCTTGCAGAAGTCGACGACTGACCACGAGTCCATATCGGACTCGGTCACGAAGGCATGGAAATCGGCTTCAGCGCGCTGCGCCACGGCGGTGGGAACTTTGCGCGCAATCAACAGCCTGGTACGGTTATCTTTCGACATGGTTTTTCCTTGGGTAGGCAGACGTCGAGAGCCTACGAAACAGCCGACCGGGCCGTCAATGTTGATTGGATGAATCAACTCCTCGGAAATGATGAGCCCTCTATTCGCCCCGGTGCGCGCTGCATGCCCCTATCCCTTTCCTTTCGCGCCCCTTGTCTGTCCCGCCGCACGCAACGCCCATATCAGGAAAACCCTGGTGCGATCCCCATCGGCAAAGCGCTCAGATGTTGATTCAATGAATCAAGATTGCTCGACGCATGGCACGAATGCAACTCTGCACCCCATGTTCAATTGACCTGTCGAGAGGAAGTGAAATGCCTGCATCGAAGAAATTTGCAGCCGTGACGGGCGCCGGCTCCGGCATCGGCCGCTCCGCCGCCATGGCGCTCGCCCACGCCGGATTCGCCGTCGCGCTCCTCGGGCGCAGAGCGGAACCGCTGCTGGAGACGAAGGAGGCAATCGGCATCGCCGGTGGGCAAGCGCATGTGTTCCAGACCGACGTCGCCGACGCAGCCTCGGTTGAGCGCGCGTTTTCGCAGATCGCCGAGACATTCGGCCGCCTCGACGTGCTCTTCAACAACGCGGGGCGCAACGCGGGCGCCGTCCCGCTGGAAGACTACGAGGTCGAATTCTGGAACGATGTCGTCGCCACCAATCTGACCGGCGTGTTCCTGTGCGCCCGCGCCGCTTATCGCTTGATGAAAGCGCAATCCCCGCAAGGCGGACGAATCATCAACAATGGATCGATCTCGGCGCACTCGCCGCGGCCGCATACCATCGCCTATACGGCGACCAAGCATGCGATCACCGGCATCACCAAATCGATTGCGCTGGACGGACGAGCGTTCAACATCGCCTGCAGTCAGATCGATATCGGCAATGCGGCCACCTCGCTCACGGAACGCATGAACCGCGGCGTACTGCAAGCGGACGGACGTCTGGCGCCTGAAGCAAGAATGGACGTGACGCACGTTGCGAATGCCGTCGTGCACATGGCGAGTCTTCCGCTCGAGGCCAATGTGCTCAACATGACCATCATGGCGAGCGCCATGCCGTTCGTCGGCCGCGGATAGATCGCCCTTTCGCCAATAAAAAAACAACAGGCTAATGTTATGGAGACACCGATGAAAGTCATAGAGGAAAAAACCTTGCCGCCGCGAAACGCGGCCTTCGCGGATACCGCGAAACGCTCCAGAATCCGGTATGTCGTGCTCTCGATGTTGCTCGTGGCCACTATCCTCAACTACGTGGACCGCTCGGCGCTGGGCATCGTTGCACCAGGTCTCTCGAAGGGGCTCGGGCTCGACAGGATGCAAATGGGCGAACTGTTCGCGGCATTCGGCCTCGCCTATTCCATTGCTCTCGTGCCCGGCGGCGTGCTGACGGACGTGCTGGGCTCGCGCATTGCCTATGCGCTGTCTCTCGTCGGCTGGTCGTTCGCCACGCTGACGCAGGGTCTCGCGAGCGGCTATCACATGCTGCTCGGCTCGCGGCTCGCGATCGGCGCACTGGAGGCGCCCGCCTTCCCTTCGAACGCACGCGCCGTGACGCTGTGGTTTCCCGCGCGGGAGCGCGGCTTCGCAACCAGCGTCTACGTCATGGGCCAATACATCGGCACGCCCTTGTTTACCGGCTTGTTGCTGTGGATCTCCGCCGCGTACGGCTGGCGCGCGGTGTTTTTCGTGACGGGAGGCTTCGGCATTCTGTTCAGCCTTCTCTGGTACCGGGTGTATCGCGATCCGCAACGGCACGCGAGCGTGAATGCCGCCGAGCTGCAGTACATCAATGACGGCGCGACGACGCGCAAGGCACGCGAAAAATTCGACTGGCGCATGGCGCTCAAGCTGCTCAGCTACCGGCAGATTCTCGCCATCTGTCTTGGCAAGTTCTGCAATAACACCTTGCTGGTCTTCTTCACCACGTGGTTCATGACCTATCTGATCGAAGCGCGCCACATGTCGATGATCAAGGTCGGGATCTTCCAGGCGTTGCCTTTCATTGGTGCGACGCTCGGCATTCTCCTTGCCGGCTCCCTGTCGGATTTCTTCATCCGCCGCGGGGTGTCGATTTCCACGGCGCGCAAGACGCCGCTCATCGTCGGCACGCTGCTCGGCGCTTCGATCGTGCTCGTCAATTTCGTCGAGTCGAACGAGGCCGTGATCGCGATCCTGACGATCGCGTTCTTCGCGCAGGGCGTGGGATCGATGTCGTGGGCCGCCGTCTCCGAAATCGCGCCCCGGCAGTACGTGGGACTGACGAGCAGCATCACCAGTCTCGCGGCCAATATCGCGGGTGTTACCACGCCGCTCATGATCGGCTATATCACCCACTACACCGGCCACTTCTACTGGGCTCTGAACCTGATGGGCGCGATCTGCCTGCTCGGCGCGTTCTCATACTCCGTGCTGCTGGGCAAGCTTTCCCGCATCGAACTGTGACGCTTGCGACTATTCAGAGAAATCGAATGATTGAATTCAAGTGGGATCATCTGCAACTGTGCTCGGCAGACGCAGAAGCGACCGCCGCATGGTTTGCGCGCTGTCTGAACGCTGAAATCGTGCGACGTCCGGGACGCGTGGATTTGCGCATCGGCAGCATCAATCTTTTCATCACGCCGCTGGCGAACGCGCAAGCCGGCCGGCTTCCTCAGGGCGAGCAAAGACAGGGCATCGATCATTTCGGTGTGGTGGTGGACGATCTCGACGCCGCGTTCGAGCATCTGTTGCGCTGTGACGCGGAAATCGTCGCGCCGGTCAAGCAGGTTCGCGCCGGCGTCCGAGCCTGCTTCGTACGAGCGCCGGGCGACATTCTCGTCGAGATTCTGGAGCGACGACCCGCCGAGATGACTTTCACCTGAAAAAACGTCACTATTGACGCTGGATTGGTCGCGCTCATAGGCAACGCGCGACCAGCATCGTAACGCCTCTTCTGCCGCGTTGTGCTGCATCACTTGCCTGTCATCCCATGCGAAACTGGATAACTCTGACTGAAGCGGCCCGACAACTCGGCGTGCAGGCGCAGACTGTCTACGCGTACGTCAGTCGAGGGACCATTGCGGTCATGCCGGACCCGCATGACCCGCGCAAGAGCCTCTATCGTGCGGAGGACGTCGCCGGTCTGTGCCGCAAAAAGCAGGTGGGACGTAAGCGCGAGGCGCTCGCCGCCGGAATGATATTCGGTGCGGAGCCCTGCATTTACAGCGGCATCACCACTTTCTCAAAAGGTCGGCCGTACTACCGGGGACGCGATAGCATCCGGCTAGCGGACACGGCGACGCTTGAGGAAGTGGCGGCCATTCTCTGGAATGCGCGCGCGCCCGTTTCGTTCGAAGCCGGTGGTCTGCCGCTGCAGGGCGACGAGCGTGGCAGGCAATGCGCGTTCACTTCGCTGGCGGCACTCGCGGCCAGCGGGCACTCGACCATCGGACGCACGGACAGCGCACTGCATGTCGAAGCCGGCCGGCTCGTGGCGCTCATCGCGCAAGCGTTTGGCGCGCGTGGTGACGCGCATGCACTTGGGACACATGAGCGGCTCGCGCTCGGTTGGGGCCAGGACCGCGATGCCGCCGAACTCATCCGCCGTGCGATGGTTCTCGTGGCCGATCACGAGATAACGAGTTCGGCGTTCGCCGCCAGAATTACCGCCTCCACCGGCGCATCGCTGCCGGGATGCCTGCTCACGGGACTCGCGACCTTATCAGGCCCACTGCATGGCGACGCGTCGGGCCGCGTGCGGGCCGTGTTCGACGACGTTGGACGACTCGGCGCGGAACACGTCGTTGCTCATCACTTGCAGTCGGCCATTCCGATACCGGGCTTTGGACATCATCTCTATCCGGACGGCGATCCGCGAGCGGCCGCCTTGCTCGAAGTGTTGAATCCACATAGGGAACTCGTCTCGTTCATCGACAAGGTGGTCGAGCTGACCGGACTCCAGCCGAATATCGACGTTGCGCTCGCGGCTCTTGCGGCCCAGTTGGCGTTACCACGCGATACGTCGTTCGCGTTGTTCGCAACGGCCCGCAGCGTGGGATTGCTCGCCCATTGTATCGAGCAGTTGCGGGTGGGCAAGGTCATACGGCCACGAAGCCGCTACACCGGGCGCGCGCTGGAAGACGCCAGCCCGCCGCTGCCGCCCGAAGGCGCCGAGAAGCCACTCGATCCGGCCACGCTCGACAAGAATCGGCTGTTCAAGGCGGTCGATTTCTGAGAAGGCGTAATCGATCAATCGCTTGCGTCATGCATATGATCGAACCGTCCTGTGCGCGGCGGCCCACGGCGCGCTTAAAGATCACGCACCTTGCCAGTCGACTTCGATTGCGGACAGCATGGCAGATAGCGGCCGTGGGAAAGCTGGTTGAATGAGTTCAACGCACGGCTCTTTCGCGGCCCACCCCTCGCACTATCCGCAAGCTCCGAGCGACCTCACCTGGCCATGGTCGGCTACTGAAGCACACCTGCTAAACTCGCCCCGATTCCCGACTTATAAGCGTCTTCGAGTAAGCCAATCATGAAGAGTAGTTCAAAAGGCGGCCTTGTCTATTCCACCGACGGCGGGCGGATGTGCCCCGAGTGCAGGCGCCCGCTCGCGGACTGTGTCTGCAAGGCAGTGGCCGCGACATCGCAGGCGGGTGACGGTGCGGTGCGAGTGTCTCGCGAGACCAAGGGCCGCGGAGGCAAGAGCGTGACACTCATAAGAGGGCTGGCGCTCGAGCCGCTCGCTTTGGCGTTGCTAGCCAAGCAGCTGCGCACGGTCTGCGGTTCTGGCGGGACGGTCAAGGACGGCGTGATTGAAGTGCAAGGCGACCATTGCGAGCGGGTCATTGAGGCACTCAAAAAGCACGGCCATAACGCTAAGCGGGCCGGGGGTTAATCGCTTCAACGAGCGACGGCGCGATGAGATCAATCGGCCGCTCGCGGCTATCGAATCCGCCCAGGCGAGCGTCTCGAAGTGGCCGAATCTCAGTCCGAGGCTACTGCATCGAGCGGCAGCGATTCAATCAAAGCGAAACCGTTGATGATGCAAGCGCCGCCTTGCGATGCCCACCCACTACCGACGCAATGGCGGTCCCAATTGCGAGAGCCAACAGGCATGCTGTCGGAACAAGCATTGGTGCAACGTGGCTATTACTGACTTTGCCAACGTACGGCATCAGGTTCTGTCCGAAGAACCCGCCAAGATTGCCGATGCAGTTGATAGCCGCGACGCTTGCTGCGGCGCGGGCGCCGGAAAAGAAACGCGGGGGCAGCGACCAGAAGCAAGGGTACAGCAGAGGAATACAGGCGCCGCCCAAACACAGCGCAATAAAGCGCAACGACACGGTCGGCAATACGAGGCTGGAAGCAAAGCATACGACGCCGATGCCTGCCACCACGACCATTGCTTTTAGCACCACCTGCTCACGCTTGAGTTTCCCGGGAAGCCAAAGCAGAAGAAGTGTCGCGAGTGCCCACGGAATCATGTTGAGCAGGCCGTTGACGCTCGAAGAAACGCCCCAGCTCTTGACCAACGTAGGCATCCAGTACGTGACACCGTACAGCGACGTCGACATCATCATGTAGGTCGCGGCAAACATAAGCACCTTCGGGTCGAGCAATGCGGCCCATGGTCGTGACTCTTTTGCCTCAGGGGACGCTTCGCGCTCGAGCGCCGCGATCACCATGTCCTGTTCATCCCGAGAAAGAAAGGTCGCTTGCTTGACCGAGCTCGGCAGAAACTTCAGTGCTACGAACGCAATCAGTATTGCCGGAATGCCGGTCGCGAGGAAGACCCATTGCCAACCAGCCAGTCCCAGTGTCCCACCCAAGGAAAGCAGCATGCCTCCAACCAGCGAACCTAACATGTTCGCGAGCGAACTGCCGAGTGTGAAAAGCCCGAGCACGCGCGTCCGGTAGCTCTGAGGAAACCACTGCGTCAGATAGTAAATGACACCAGGATAGAACCCGGCCTCTGCAACACCCAGTGCGAACCGGAATGAATAAAACACCGGCAGCGACTTCGTGAACGCCATTAACACCGTAATGACGCCCCACGTAATCATGATGCGCGCAAGCCAGGTACGGGCGCCGAAACGATGTAATGCCAGAGTGCTGGGCACCTCGAACAGGAGGTAGCCTATGAAAAACAGCGAGGCGCCCAACCCGTAGGCGGCTTCCGTCATGCCGAGCGCCTGAACCATTTCCAGTTTCGCGAAACCGACATTCTGCCGGTCGATGAATGCGATGAGAAACATGACGATGAGCAAGGGCATCAGCCGCCATGCCATTTTCCTCATTACCTGCTGCTCGCGTATAACCGCCGTAGACATGTTCTCTCCAAAGGTCCATGCCCGCTGCCGTGACTGGCGTTTCGCAGAGCGCCCGGTCAAACGAAAACAAGCAAATTTATATAGTCATATATATGTTTGTATGTTTGGCGCCAATCTGCAATGAGGTATAACCCGGACGGACGGGCGTACGAACGCACGCGGCGCTGCTGTTTCAGCAGGCCGCCTGCCTATGTTCGTATGTTCGGAGCGGAAAGAAGGAAGTCGCGCTGTCAGCGAATGTCGACCTGATACTGGAAGGCTGACGCAGCACCACGCGTGATGCGCCATTCAATAGGCGTCCCGGCAAAATCGGATGCCACACGGTGCACGAGAATGACCGGGCTGCCAACATCGATACGCAAGAGCGCTGCATCGGCTTCTGTGGCCTGCTCGACGTTCAGGATTTCCCTGGCCGATGCTACGATTTGCCGGCAGAGCCGCTCGTAAAGCGGATACAGCAAGTCTTCGAAATCGCCGAGGGGGAGTGTCGCCAGCCCTTCGAAACGGCTTCGAGGCAGCCATATTTCTTCCGACAAGACCGGTTGCCCGTCAATCAGCCGTACTCTTGAGAGATGAACCGCCTTCTCGGTCGCTTTCATTCGCAACGTGGAGCGAATCCTCTCGTCCGGCTTGACGACTTCGCGGCGGAGCACTTTTGCTGCCGGTCGGACCGGCTTGCCGTCAACCGACTTGAACCGGAAGAAGCGGAACAACGACGAATCAAAGCGAGGACGCCGCACGAAGGTTCCCTTCCCCTGAGTGCGGGTGAGCACGCCGTCGGCCACCAGCAAATCAATCGCCTTGCGAAGGGTTCCGGTCGACACGGCATAGAACTGACTGAGCTCCGCCTCGGTGGCGATCGCCTTTTCGGGCTCCCACTCGCCCTCCGCAATGCGACGCACCAGGTCGTCGCGCAGTTGCTGGTATCGGGGCAACCGACCGTCTGGCGTGCCCGAGAACGATTGCGTATCCATGATTCATCTAGTTGTTCACAGGAATGGTCACTTTACAACAACCCGTGAAGACGAGGGTAAGTCCTCAATGACATTTTCGTGGACGACTCTAGACTACACATATAGTCATATACATGAATATATGAATTCAAGTGGAGACAGCGATGCTCACGTGGTACAAACAAGGGACACCCCTCGAACGCAGCACCTTCTGGGGTTGTTTCGCCGGCTGGGGCCTCGATGCCCTCGACGTGCAGATGTTCACCCTGGCAATCCCCGCCATCATTGCAGCCTACGGCATCGACCACACACAGGCGGGCGCCATCAGCGGAGTGACCTTGGTGTCGTCGGCGCTGGGCGGCTGGCTGGCGGGCGCCTTGTCCGACAGGATCGGTCGGGTTCGGACGCTGCAGATTACGATTCTCTGGTTTGCAAGTTTCACCTTCCTATGTGCGTTTGCCCAAAGTTTTCCCCAGTTGCTGGTCCTGAAAGCACTCCAGGGTTTTGGGTTCGGCGGGGAGTGGGCAGCCGGCGCAGTGCTGATGGCGGAGACCATCCGTTCCGAACACCGCGGCAAGGCCATGGGAGCCGTGCAGAGCGCGTGGGCTGTTGGTTGGGCCGGCGCCGTGCTTCTGTATGCAGCAGCGTTTTCATGGCTACCGTCGGACACCGCGTGGCGTGTCATGTTCGGGGTCGGCCTGCTACCGGCACTCCTCGTTCTTTACGTCCGCCGCAATCTTCGCGAGCCGGCGCGCATCGCCCCGACTACTGCTGAGCCGTCCGTTTCAGTGTGGGCACAGGTCGCACAAGTATTTCAGCCACGCGTCATCAAGACCACGGTGGTAGGTGCGATTCTCGGTACAGGTGCTCACGGTGGGTACTACGCCATCATGACCTGGCTGCCGACCTTCCTCTCAAAGGAAAGACATCTGTCGGTCCTGAACACGGGTGGATACCTCGCCGTCGTCATCGTTGCCTTCTGGTGCGGCTGCATGGCGAGCGCCTACCTGCTCGACCGGATTGGCCGCCGCCGCAACATCGCCTTCTTCGCCTTTGCGTGCATTGTCACCGTCCTGGCTTACGTCATGCTTCCGTTGAGCAACACGGAGATGCTCATGCTGGGTTTTCCGCTCGGCTTCTTTGCCGCCGGCATTCCGGCCAGTCTGGGTGCGCTCTTCAACGAACTCTATCCGGCAGACATGCGCGGCACGGGCGTCGGCTTCTGCTACAACTTTGGGCGGATCGCCTCGGCAGGTTTTCCTGTGCTGGTCGGGTACATGAGTCATTCGATGTCGCTCGGAGCAGCGATTGGTATCGACGCGGCCATTGCGTATGGGCTGGCGATGGTTGCCGTGTTGGCGCTTCCCGAAACGCGCGGCAGGCGCTTGCGGCCGACTGGCGTAGAGCAGTCTTCACAGCCGGTCGCCGATGCCGAGTTTGCGCTTGACCATCCCCGGAGCCAGCGATGACTCAGGCACCACCCATTGCGCGGCGAGTCCTGCCCCGCGTCGACACGCACGCGCACGTGTTTGCAAGAACACTGCCGCTCGCGGACGGACGGCGCTACGCACCCGGCTATGACGCAACCCTGGACGCTTACCGGAAGCTTCTGGACGCGAGCGACATTGGACATGCCGTGCTGGTCCAGCCAAGTTTTCTCGGTACCGACAACAGCTATCTTTTACAGGCGTTGACCACGGACCGGATCCGGCTGCGCGGGGTGGCGGTCGTTTCCCCCGATATTTCGGAAGACGAACTGGCGCAACTGAACGCCGATGGCGTTACCGGCGTGCGCCTCAACCTTGTGGGGCAGACGCTCCCCGACATCGGTACGGCGCGCTACGCGACGTTATGGCGGCGGTTATCAAAACTCGGCTGGCATGTTGAGTTGCATAGGCAGGCGTCGGACCTGGCGCCACTCATCACCACTTTACTGGATGTGGGCTTGCCAGTCGTCGTCGACCATTTTGGCCGCCCTGCCCTGGATAGCGGCACCAGCGACCGCGGGTTCAAGGACCTGTTGGAGCTTGGCTCTTCGGGTCGTGTATGGGTCAAGATTTCGGGCGCTTACCGTTGCGCGAAACCCGGCTCGAATTTCATGCGCGAAGCCACGGACCAACTGATCGACGCATTTGGCGCCGAACGCCTGATGTGGGGCAGTGACTGGCCACACACGCAGTTTGAACACGCGACAGACTACAGCCAGACACTTTCCGCGTTGCTGGAATTACGTCTTGCGCCCTCGCTCGTCGATGCAATCCTGTGCTCAACTGCGCATTCGTTTTATGGGTTCGATAAAAACCCCGTGTCGACCGACCGGAATCCGCTCTGCCGAGTCGCAAGCTATCGCACATAAGGATGGGCAAGCCCCCCGCTCTCGCCCACGCGTCGACGCGCCGTTCACGATGGAACCAGCGCGACACCCGCACAGCGGATTGACGTGACCGCGTAGCTCAGCCCGCGGTCCGTTTGCGACGTTTTGCCTGCGAATGCGAACCTTGCCAGCTCGCTTCGTCGAGGAGACGATCGAACAGCCGGTCGCGAATCGAATCCTCCAGCGGCGAGAGTCCCAACAGAGAGTGAAACGCGAGACCCCTATCGCCTCGGACGACACTACAGGAAGGCGCTCGGTCAACGCTCCGGCGCGGCGGCCAGGGCGCTGCTGCATCAACTGGTCGCCCAGGGTCTGCGCGGACGGTTGCGGATGGGGAGCGTCCTGACCGGACAGCGCTATGTGGCGCTGGACTTCTTTCCGCACGCGCCCGCTGTCAGCATCGATACACGTGGCATGCGGGTCGAACTGCCGACCGTGCCCAATACCGTCGAGGAAGACAATGCGGCAAACGCCACGCTGCAGCAGGACTCACCGATGCACACCGATATTCGTCAGGCGTTGACCGAGTTGCGCCGCACACTTGCCGCGCTGACGGCGCTGTCGGATTACCTGAAACAGCATCCAGGATCTATCGTGTGGGGTAAATCGGCGGACCACTAACGTGGCTTCGAGGCCCGCCCAGGAATCCGCGTAAGAGAGTTTGCGTGGAATCAACCGGATCCAACTACCAGCGCAACAACCGCGGCCCGAGCACCGCGCCAACGACCGCCGGCAACAACATTCCGAGCACGTACCACGCACCCCAGAACGGAATGCCCATCTCCGGGCAATGCAGGCAGTACGCCAGCGTCGCCGTCGACCCAGCCAGCAAACCGCCCGCCGCGCCCGTCAGAGCCAACCGGGTCGGCGCCAGCCCTTTGAGCGCCCAGAACACCGCGATAAAGCCGGGAATCGACAGCATCGCGATATTGAACGGACACACGCGCCAGGTTTTGCCAAGCACGAGTGCGAGCCTTGCTTCGCCCGGTGCGGCCATCAATACATAGGCACCGGCCAGCCAGACCGCCGCGACGGGCGCGGCGATCAGCCATCCGCTGCCGCCCGTGCGTACGCCGGGACGGGCAAGCCGCGTCGACATCCACAGCGAGCCGATCATCACACATAAGGGCAAGGCGATCTTCGCCCAGAAAATCGGCGTAACCGCCACTTCAGCGAGGTCGCGCCGGATGCCGAGCACCACCGCCATGATCAGCGTGGCGCCGGCCGCGCCGATCAGCACCGCGAGGCCGAAGCGTTTCGTGAGCGCGCGGCGGTCCACGGGCGCGACGCCAGTGGCAAGCAGGTAAATGAAGTCATCCGTTTTCATCGTGTTCCTCGAATCTTTGCAGCCAATGCCTTGAGTCCACGATGTACGCCAATCTTGACCGCGGACTCCGACAAGCCGGTCAATCTCGCGGTCTCCGTCACGGACAGCCCCTCGAGCTTCACATGCACGATCGGCAGCCGCTGGCGATCCGGTAACTGTTCGAGCAGTTTCCCAAGGTCGCGCTTTGCCTGCGCCGGTTCGAGATCGGGCGCGGCGAGCAGCTCGAACGCGTCGTCGAGCGGATCATTCAGCGCGTCGTGCCGCGCGCGCGCCCGAAAGTAATCCGTCAGCTTGTAGCGCGCGATCGCGTGAATCCATGCCGTCAGCGGTTCCTCGACGCGATAGGTATGCCGGGCGTTATGCACCGCAAGCAATACTTCCTGCACGAGATCCTCGGCGTCGGACGCGCCATCGTAAAGCCGCCTGCGCAGGAAGCCACGCAAGTGCGCGCCAAGTTCCATAAGGAATTGCCGGTACGCGGCGCCGTCGCCGTCCAGCCCACGCTGGAACAGGGTTCGCAGGTGCGCCTCTTTCGCCTGCGCGGCGGTGATATCCGTAGTTCGATTCATCTGGGGCGTCGGTTACAGGAAACAGGAGTTTATTCCATCGTCCCGCGCAATGGAGGTCGCAAGCACGTTGCCCCCCTCCTTCACCCGTTCAGCAAAAAATTTTGCGCCTGCTGTAACCGCGTCGGGACACCCGGCGAACTACCTCACAGATGCGGGATGACGACGCATCGGTAGTTGCCGGAAAGCAGATTCACTTCATACACATGGGCCCCGTACGCCGCCTAGGCGATACCGGCCTCATCAACAACACTCAAGGAGTTGTCATGAAAAGCATTGCAATTGCAGCATTTGCCGCAGCGTTGCTCGTCAGCGGTGGTTCGGCGTTCGCCCAGGCGAGCGGCGCCATGTCCGGTGATTCGATGTCGAAGGACGCCATGAGCAAAGACTCGATGGCCAAGAGCACCATGTCCAAAGATTCGATGAGCAAGGACGCGATGGCCAAAGACTCGATGAGCAAGGACGGCAGCAAGATGAAACCCGACGCGATGAAGAAAGGCGACGCGATGAGCAAGTAAGTCCCCCAAGGTGCATTCGCGGCATCTCTGCGGCGAATGCACCTTCGAATTCTCATGGCGCTCATTCAACATGAACACGATCCCCAAATCCGGCGCATCGCACGACGCATTGCGCACGATCCAACCCGCGTGGGTGCGTATCGCGCACTGGCTCAACGCGTTGGCCGCGGTGCTGATGATGCTGTCGGGCTGGCGAATCTACGACGCGTCGCCGGTATTCGAAGGTTTCAGGATTCCGACGGGCATCACGCTCGGCGGCTGGCTCGGCGGTGCGTTGCAGTGGCACTTCGCGGCCATGTGGCTGCTGTTCTTCAACGCCCTCTTCTATCTGGCGATGAACCTTGCAACCGGACGGCTCAGATCGAAATTTTTCCCGCTGTCGCCGCGCGCGATCCTGCACGATCTCGGCGAAGCGCTGAGAGGACATCTATCGCACGCGGACCCGAGCCGCTATAACGCGGTGCAGAAGTTCGCATACCTGTTCGTGATGCTCGACATCGCTCTCCTGATCGTATCGGGCCTCGCGATCTGGAAATCGGTGCAGTTTCCGCTACTGCGCGACCTGATGGGCGGATACGACCGTGCGCGTGTCGTTCACTTCTGCGCGATGGCGCTGCTGGCCGGCTTTATCGTCGTCCACCTGACGATGGTCGCGCTGGTGCCGCGCTCGCTGCTCACTATGATTCGTGGCCGCTAACCGAGGAGTAAGACAGTGAAGCTATTCAAACCTTCCTCGCCGGGCGTGGATCGCGAGTCGCTCAGTATCGACGTGCGTCGTGAGCTCGATATGCCGTCACGGCGACTCTTCGGCAAGCGCATCATCACGCTCGGCGGGCTCGCGATGCTGACCGGATGCAGCCTGTCGGACGACAAATCGGTCGAGACGTTCCTCGCGCGCGTGTCGAAGCTCAACGACAGCGTGCAGGGCTGGCTGTTCGATCCGAACCGTCTCGCGCCGACCTACACCGAGGCGGACATCACCCGTCCGTTTCCCTTTAACGCGTTCTATGGCATCGACGAGGTCCCGCACGTCAACGGCAGCGACTTCCGGTTGAAGGTCAGCGGCCTCGTGCAGGAAAGAAAAGCATGGAGCCTCGACGATCTTTACGCATTGCCTAAAGCCGAACAGATCACCCGGCATATCTGCGTCGAAGGATGGAGCGCGATAGGCCGGTGGGGCGGCACGCCGTTTTCGGAGTTCCTCAAACGCGTCGGCGCCGATACGTCGGCGAAATACGTCGGCTTCAAATGCGCGGACGACTACTACGAAAGCATCGATATGCCGACGGCGCTTCATCCGCAGACACTATTGACCTTTACGTACGACGGTCAGCAATTGCCTGCAAAGTACGGCTATCCGATGAAGCTCAGGATGCCCACCAAACTCGGTTACAAGAACCCCAAGCACATCATGGAGATCTTCGTGACCAACACGTTTCCGGGCGGCTATTGGGTCGATCAGGGCTATAACTGGTTCGGCGGTTCCTGAACGGCGGCCTGGGTTCGCCAACGGGCTAACGTGAGAGGCGAGAGCCCGGAAAGAAACGGTTTTCCGGTCGCGGCAAGCCCAGATTTTCGCGCAGCGTGGAGCCTTCGTATTCTCGCCGGAACAGCCCCCGCTTCTGCAACTCGGGGATGACCTTGTCGACGAAGTCGTCGAGCCCACCCGGCAGATACGGAAACATCACATTGAATCCGTCGGAGCCCTCTTCCACCAGCCACTGGTCCATCTGATCGGCGATCATGGCGGGCGTGCCGACCATCTCCAGCCCTGCATATCCGCCAATGCGCTGCGCCAGTTGGCGAATCGTCAGCCCGTCGCGCTCCGCCCATTCGAGCACGCGTTGGCGCGCAGTCCGGCTCGCATTCGTTTCAGGAATGTCGGGCAGCGGCCCGTCAGGATCGAAGCCGGACACGTCGTGTCCCAATGCAATCGACAATGAAGCAATGCCGCTCTCGTAATGAACGAACGTGTCGAGTCGCGCTCGCGTTTCGAGCGCCTCGTCCAGCGTATCGCCCACCACGACAAAGGCGGCGGGAAGGATCTTCATATGATCGCGTGGCCGCCCCAGTTTCTCCATGCGGCCTTTGACATCGGCATAAAAGCGCTTTCCGTCCGCCAGTTGCGTTTGCGCGGTGAACACCACTTCGGCCGTTTCGGCCGCGATCTGCCGCCCTGCTTCCGACGATCCCGCCTGCACGATAACGGGCCAACCCTGCACAGGGCGCGCGATATTCAACGGCCCGCGCACGGAGAAGTGCTCGCTTTTGTAGTTCAGCACATGCAGCTTTTGCGGATCGAAGAATGTGCCGGTTTCCGTATCGCGGATAAACGCGTCGTCGGCCCAACTGTCCCAGAGTCCGGTGACCACATCGAAGAACTCACGCGCGCGGCGGTAGCGCTCGTCATGTTCGACATGCTCGTCGAGGCCGAAATTGAGCGCGGCGTCGGGGTTCGACGTGGTCACGAGATTCCATCCCGCGCGGCCGCCGCTAATATGGTCTAGCGAGGCAAAACGCCTTGCCACATGATAAGGCGCGTCGAATGTCGTGGATGCGGTCGCAATGAGCCCCAGCCGCTCGGTAACCGCGGCGAGCGCGGGAAGCAAGGTGAGCGGTTCGAACGACGTGACTGTGTGGCTGTGCTTGAGCGCATCGAGCGGCATGTTGAGCACCGCGAGGTGGTCGGCCATGAAGAATGCGTCGAAGCGGCCGCGCTCGAGCGTCTGCGCGAAACGCTTCAGATGCGCGAAATTGAAGTTGGCGTCGGGATAAGCGCCGGGGTAGCGCCATGCCCCGGTGTGAATGGTCGTGGGGCGCATGAATGCGCCGAGGCGAAGCTGACGTGACATGAAACGATCTCCGTCCCGAACAAGGTCGAGCCAGTTTAATCCGGCTTCGGCGCGGCTGCTTGCAAGCCGCCGGCGCCGTCGCGCCAGCCGCTATCCGACGCGATGCGCCGGGCGTCGCAAGCCAAGATTCTCGCGCAGTGTGCGGCCTTCGTAGTCCTCGCGGAACAGGCCGCGTCGCCGCAGTTCGGGCAGCACCAGTTCGACGAAATCGGTCAAACCGGTGGGCAGCAATGGCGGCATCACGTTGAAGCCGTCGGCGCCGTAGTTCAGGAAGCGCTCTTCGAGTTGATCGACGATCTGCGCCGGGGTGCCGACGAGTTGCCAATGGCCACGCGCGCCCGCCACGCGCAAATAGAGTTGACGTATCGTCAGATTCTCGCGGCGAGCGAGTTCGATGGTCAGCGCTTGCCGGCTCTTGCTGGCATTCGTCTCGGGCAGCTCCGGGATCGGACCGTCGAGCGGATACTCAGACAGATCGAAGCCGCCGGTGAGTCCGGACACGAGCGCGAGCCCCACCTTCGGGTCGACGAGCGACTGCAACTGCTCGAACTTCTGTTTCGCTTCGTCTTCGGTGCGGCCGACAATCGGGAACACGCCGGGCATGATCTTCAGGTCGTCGGGATGACGGCCATAGGTCTGCATGCGGCCCTTCACATCGGCGTAAAAATCTACAGCGTCCTGCAACGTCTGCTGCGCCGTGAAAATCACTTCGGCGGTTTTTGCGGCCAGATCGCGACCCGCTTCGGACGACCCTGCCTGCACGACGACCGGATGCCCTTGAGGCGAACGGGCGACATTGAGCGGCCCCTTGACCTGGAAGAAACGTCCCTTGTGATCCAGCACATGCCGCTTGGCCGGGTCGAAGAAGCGGCCTTCGGCCTTGTTGCGAACAAAGGCGTCATCCTCCCAGCTATCCCACAGCCCCGCGGTGACTTCGGCGAACTCGGCGGCACGCGCGTAGCGCTCGGCATGATCGAAATGTTTGTCGCGATTGAAGTTCTTCGCCTCGTGCTCGCTCGACGAAGTCACCAGATTCCAGCCCGCACGCCCTCCGCTGATGTGATCGAGCGACGCGAACTTGCGGGCAATGTGATACGGCTCGTTGAAACTCGTCGAGGCCGTGCCGACCAGGCCGATGCGTTCGGTCACGGCCGCCAGCGCAGAGAGCAAGGTGATCGGTTCGAACTGCGCCACGTAGCTATGCGCCGTGCGGCTAAGAAAGTCGACGTTGTCACCGCGTGTTCCCACGCCGTCGGCGAGAAAGACCAGATCGAATTTGGCGGCCTCCGCAGCCTTGGCGAGCTGGACGTAATGACGGAAATCAACGCCGGCATCGGCTCGAGCGTCGGGGTGCCGCCACGCCGCAATGTGATGTCCGGAGGGGTAAAGGAAGGCGCCGAGGCGCAGGTGCCCGCTACGTCTGCTCATGGAAGTCCGCGAATCGAGAATGGATAGGGAGGCGCTGCGCCTGCCGGCCGTAAGTTGAGCGCGCGCTGCTTCGCGTGTGTCCGTCGAAAGGACAACGCGGCATTCTGCCGGCGCTGGCAGGCGAAGGCATGCCAACCGGTTGCATTCTCGATGTGTTCGCCGCATTGCGCCACGAACAAATCGGCAGATCCATATTCGTCAGCGAACTAACGGAAACGCTTGTGGACGTGTAGCGTACGGAACCTCGAGCGCACCCGCGAAAAAATAGGTCACGCACCGCGTTGCGCTAGCAGCGCAGCCTACGCCACGTGTTCCTGCGTCTGCTGCGCTGCGTGATATGCCCTCAACTCATCAGACTCAAAGCGCGGCAGTCTTGTCACCCACCGCTTTACTGCCGACCGCATCCAGC
This sequence comes from Paraburkholderia sp. RL17-381-BIF-C, assembly GCF_046026435.1. Lineage (NCBI taxonomy): Bacteria > Pseudomonadati > Pseudomonadota > Betaproteobacteria > Burkholderiales > Burkholderiaceae > Paraburkholderia > Paraburkholderia sp. RL17-381-BIF-C. The sequence goes on from NZ_JARESX010000028.1 coordinate 18,064, forward strand.
TTGCTCTGCAATTCGGCTTTGCGTTTTGCCATCTTCTCGCCCAGCGAGCGGAGATTGCAATTCGACTTGCGCAGTTCCGGAAACAGCTCCTGTTCCTCTTCCTCCACATGATGCCCCACCATCTCACTCATCACTTTGAAGGTCGCATCGAAGCCCTTGTCGCCCGCCTTCAGCGTTTCGAACTTCGCAATCAGGGTTTTGACGAGAAAGTGTTCGATGTATGCCTCTTCCACGTCGATCTTGTCACTGGCGGGCAGCGCGGCCTGCGCGGCGGGATAAAGCAGTTCCTCTTCGAGCATCGTGTGGATGGACAACTCTTCGCAGGCACGCTGCGCAAGGGTGGCCTTCGCGTCCAGATCGTCGTCCGCGGTTTTTTTGAACGCCGTGAACAGTTTTTCGACTGCCCGGTGATCAGCCTCCAGAAGCTCGATGGCATCATGCGGCACTGCTTCTGTCGCCGCCTTGTCCTGTTTCGTCGATTGCATCTTGCGCTCCTCGTTCATGGGTAAGAACGATTCGTGGCGCAAGCGTCATGCCTGACGACTAAAGACCTCAGCGGCATTCATGGCCAGGGAGAGCACGCCGACCAGCACCAGACTCACCGCCCAGACGATGTCCAGATTGAACCAGCTGCGCGACACGAACTTGAGCCCCAGATAGCGGTAAACCAGCCACGCCAGCAGCCCGCCGACCACCATCATCGCGCCGGCATGCACACCCGCGACCAGCAGCGCCATGCCCAGGTTGGCCTCGATCAGTGTCTGCGCAGCCCGGTGGCCTTGATCGTCGTAGGCGTGGCAAAGTCCGAGGTAGATCGGCACGAGCATCAGCCCGGCGCCGTGCGCCATGGCAATCGCGAAGGACCAGAGCGTGAGGCGCGATGGGGGAATTCGCACGAGCACGCGCGGATGGCGTCGCCAGACCAGCAGAAATCCGCCGAAGCCGATAACGAGCACACTGGCGCCGATCTGGATCTGGCGCTGCCAGGCAAGCAGCGTCGTCAGCATGGCGAACGGCAGCATCACCAGCAACACCGCCAGCATGTGCCCCGCCGCGAGATACAGGAGCGCGCGGAACAGCGCCCGCACGCGTTTTTCCATCAGACCGCCCGACACCGCGAGCGGCCAACCCATCGCGGGATTGATGCCGTGATAGAGACCGCTCGCGAGAATCGCCAGCCAAAGGCCGGTCTGCGACCAGCCTGCGCCGATCAAACGCCCACCGACGGGTAACAGAACGAATCGGTCGAGCAGTCCCCTCCTTCGAGCCGGATCTGATGCGCCCGGTAGCCATCGGGAAAGTCCACCCAATAGTCGTCGGCCAAAGTAAGGCCGCCCGTGGGCGCCGCCCGCGCCATGACCTGTGCGCCGGGCACGCCGTCCGGGTAAAACTGGTTGTCCCAGGTCGAATAGAGCGAGTTGGTCCAGTAGACACGCTTGCCGTCGCGGCTGATCTCGACCATTTGCGGTCCACCCGCGAAGGTCTTGCCGTTCGGATGAGGCGTGCGCCGCACAATCCCGCCAATGTGAACCGAACCCGTGAGCTTCGGCTTGCGCGGTTCCGTCACGTCGTACTGGCGCAGCTCGCCCGTTCCCCAGCAGGCCACGTAGAGGAATTTGTCGTCGATGGAAAGATCGATATCGGTGACGAGCGGCGGCACCGCGCCGAATCCCTGCAGCAAGGGTGGCAGCAGTTCCGTGGCTGCGGGCTCGGGTGGAATGGTCGCGGTCTTTTCAATGTGAAACTCGCCACCCTCCCGCCACCAGGTCCAGATCGACCCTTCCAGATTCGTCGTATCGACCACGACGCCGATAAAGCCGTATTCCCGGCTCGGATCGTGCGCGGGACGCACTTCGAGCGCCATCTGATGATTTGCGCCGAGGTCGATGGTCTGCACGTTGCGCCTGCCGCTCAGATCCCAGAAGTGGATGCGGTGCCCGTACTTGTTCGACAGCAGGTCTTCGGGGACGATGCCGTTCTCGAATTGCGGCGGCAACGCCCATTCGCTCGATACCATATAGTCGCGCGGCAGGTTCCACCAGAAATCGTAGTGTTTCTCCTGCAACCCGCGGTCGATCTCCCAGCGGCCGAGCACCTCGAACGTTTCGCAGTCCATGATGAAAATGCCCGGCGGCCCGTCGGTGCCATCTTTGCCTGCGCCGCCGAGGGTGCTGATGTAGATGCCTTCGGGCCCGCAATGGACGGTATGCGGACGCGAATAGCCCGTCTTGCGGAAGATTTCTTCCGGCTCGATGATCTTATGAATGCGCGCCTGGGTTGGATGCGGATGCGTGTCGACAATGTAGATGCGCGAAGAGCGCATACCCGGAATGATCAGGTAGCGCCGTTCGAGGAACGCGTGTCCGGTTAGCGGCGACAGTGCCGACGAACAGGCATTCCAGCCGAAGTGATGGAATTCGTCGCCCTTATACGGCACCGGCACCGTGTGCACCACCTGGCTATAGGTCGGCGAACCGGGTTTCACGTCGATGACGGCAAGCGCGTCGGGCTGCGAAAAATCGGGGCTGAGCAGGACGGTGTAGGCGTATTCCTCAACCGGCGCATCCATCGCGAGTTGTGGTGATGCATGGAATGTGGGATCCGGACGCATACCCATGGCGGAAGTCTCCTTGTCTGTCTGGTTCGGGGCCGAGGCGCCCGGCGTCCGCCTGCTTTGGCGAGTCCGCGCGACTCGTTACGAAACATCGTTATCAATGAGATGCGCGGCCCGATGGCAGGCCGTGGCATAGCTTTAGATTTGTAGTCCACGGCGGCAGCGAGAGCAACCGGAAGTTTCGCCCATTTTTGTGCACTGCGCCGTTGCCGTACCGAAGGGTCCTTCCGCCCTATTCTGGTCGCCAAAGCCAAATAGTTCTACAGGATCATCGCACGGGCGTTAGTGTGGCCCTCGGTATGCCGTTAGTGCTGCACGCCCCAGCGCCGAACGGTCACGCGTTCGAGCGTGTCGAACACCAGGTGTTCGATCAGCAAGCCGATCACGATCACCGCGGCGAGTCCCGCGAAAACGCGGTCCGTGTACAGCTCGTTGCGATTCTGGAAGATGTACCAGCCAAGGCCGCCACTGCCGGAACTCGCGCCGAACACGAGTTCGGCCGCGATCAGCGTCCGCCACGCAAAGGCCCAACCCACCCGCAAGCCCGCCAGAATCGCCGGCAATGCCGCCGGCACCAGAATCAGCAGCACATGGCGCATGCCGGTGAGCCCGTAGTTGCGCCCCGTCATGCGCAGCGTCGCCGGCACGGATTGAAAACCGGAATAGGTGTTCAGCGCCAGCGGCCAAAGTACCGAATGAACCAGCACGAACAGCAGGCTGCCGGTGCCGAGGCCAAACCACAGCAACGCGAGCGGCAACAGCGCAATGGAAGGCAACGGGTTGAACATTGCCGTCAGCATCGACAGGAGATCGCGGCCCAAACGCGTGGATACGGCAAGCGAGGTCAGCACGAAAGCGAGCGCGGCGCCCAGCAGATAGCCGCGTAGCAGCACCGACATCGACACGGCCGTTTTTTGCAGCAGTTCGCCGGACCACACGCCCTGCACGAATGCGCTGAAAGTCGCGCCGAAAGTAGGCAAGAGCAGATCGTTGTCGATCGCGCGCGCGGCGATTTCCCAGATGCCGATCAACACCAGCGCGATCAGCGTCTTGCGCAGCCAGCTTTGCGCGAAGATGCGCTTACCGAGCGGCAGCCGCGCTTCGAGAACGAGTTCGCCGAGCGGTTCGAGCGGACGCTCGTATTCCTCGCGAACCGGCGGTAGCAAGGTGGCGGGAGAACTCATTGCACGGCCTCCGTCTCTTCAAACAGCAGGTGATGAATACGCGCCACGCTGCGCTGGAAATCGCTGCGTCCAAAACTGTCCTGAGAATACTGATGACTGTTGAGCTCCGCGCGTACTCGCCCCGGATGCGGCGACAGCAACAGAATGCGGTTGCCGACTACGAGCGCCTCTTCGATGGAATGCGTGACGAACAGCAGCGTAAAGTTCACCTCCTCCCACAGACGCAATAGCTCTTCCTGCATCTTGCGGCGCGTGAGCGCGTCGAGCGCGGCGAAAGGCTCGTCCATCAGCAGCACGCGCGGCTGCATGGCCAGCGCGCGGGCAATGGCGACGCGCTGTTTCATGCCGCCCGACAAGGTATGCGGATACGCGTTGGCAAAGGAAGCCAGCCCGACCTTCTCCAGATAATGCAGCGCGCGCTCGTGGGCCTCTGCCCGCGAAAGCTTCTTCGCGACACGCAGCGGAAAGGCGACGTTCTGCACAACCGTCTTCCACGGCGGCAGTTGATCGAACTCCTGAAACACCACGATACGATCGGCGCCGGGGCCTCGCACGATCTGGCCATCGAGCGAGATACTGCCGGAGGTCGGTTCGATAAAGCCGGCGACGGCTTTGAGCAGGGTCGACTTGCCGCAGCCCGACGGCCCCAGCAGCACGAAGCGGTCGCCGCCGTAGACGTCGAAACTCACGTCGTGGGTCGCGCGAACGATCCGCTCGCGTGTGCGGTATTCGAGGTTGACGCGGTCGACCGCGAGCAGTTTTTCGCTGGTCGCCGCAGCGACCTGCTCACCATGGTTCGGAAACAGCAAGGTAGGATTGGCCACCATCAGATCGCTCCCTGTAAGCCGACCACGCGGGCCGATAGAAATCGGGCGAAGCTCGGGTAGGTGTTCACGCTCAGCTTCCCGCCGCGGTTGCCGGGTCGTCGAAGAAGTAATCCTTCCACGACTGCGGGTTGTTCTTGATCACGCCCACGCGATGCATGAATTGCGCGAGTCCGAGCGTGTTTTGCGGTGCGACCTTGTATTGCACCTGCGGATCCTTGATAACCTTCAGCAACAGCGCGCGGTCGATCTTCGACTGATTCGTGCGGATATAGATATCGGCTGCGGCATCCGGATTAGCCGTCACGAAACGTGCCGCGTCCGCCAGTGCGTCGACGAATGCGCGATAGGTCTTGGGGTTGTTGTCGCGGAATTTTTCCGTTGCGTAGAGCACGGTCGCCGAACTCGGTCCGCCCAGCACGTCGTATGAATTCAGCACGATGTGCGCCTTCGGATTACCGGCGAGTTCCTGCTCCTGAAACGGAGGATTACCGAAGTGACCGGTGATTTCGGTGCCGCCGGCGATGATCGCGGCGGCCGCGTCGGGATGCGGCAGCGCCTGCGTGAACTTGTCGAGGCGGTTGTAATCCTTGTCGCCCCAGCGTTTGGCCGCCGCATATTGCAACACGCGCGATTGCACCGACACGTTCACGGCGGGCACCGCGATGCGATCCTTTTCGGTGAAGTCGGCGATCGTCTTGACGTTGGGATTGTTGCTCACGAGGTAGTACGGCAGATTGCCGAGCGAGGCCACGCCTTTCACGTTCTGCTTGCCGTGCGTGCGGTCCCAGATGGTCAGCAAGGGACCGACACCGGCACCGGCGATATCCACCGCGCCGGAGAGCAGTGCGTCGTTGACCGCTGCGCCGCCGGAGAGCTTCACCCAGTCGACCTTGATATCGATCCCCTGCTTACGCCCTTCTTTCTCGACGAACTGCTGGTCACGCGCCACGTTCAGCAGCAGGTAGACGATGCCGAACTGCTCAGCCACGCGAATCTGCCCTTCGGCGTGCGCGGGCACGCTCGCGCCGAGACCGGCCACGCCCGTCGACAAGGTCAGCAGCGCCGCGGTCAGACGGCGAGCAAAAGACGACCGCGCGGCGGTCGGGCGAAACATGGCGAGCATCGGAACTCCGGTGAGCGTATGAGAGTGGTGAAAACGGGCCACGTTGCCGTCAGAACGGCACGTCGCCTTCAATTGTCGTGCGGTACAGTTTGCGGCGCAGATGATCCGGCGTGCCGGCCGCGAGGTGCATCAACGAGCGGTTGTCCCAGAACACCATGTCGTGTTCGGCCCACTGATGCCGGTACAGATGCTCGGGGCGCACGCTATGCGCGAACAGTTCGTCGAGCAACGACTTGCTCTCGTCTTCCGGCAGGCCAATCACGCGGGTGGTGAAATGCTCGCTGACAAAGAGCGCCCTGCGTCCGGTTTCCGGATGCGTGCGCACGACCGGATGCACCACCGGCTTCACCTGGGCGATCTGCTCGGCGGAGAGGTTCGGGCGCCACGGGCTGCGCTTTTGCAGCTCGGCGTATTTCGCGAGATACGTGTGTTCCGCCGAACGCCCTTCCACGGCGGCGCGCAAATGCGTCGGCAACGTGTCCCACGCCAGATGCATGTTGGCGAACAACGTGTCGCCGCCTTCCGAAGGCAGCTCCTGCGCGTGCAGCAGTGAACCGAGGCTCGGCTTCTCCTTATAGGACAGATCGGAATGCCAATAATGGCCGGCGTCGCCCAGACCGATCGGCTGGCCGTTTTCGACAATGTTGGAGACGACCAGCACCTCCGGATGGCCCGGTAACTGGAACTGGTGCAGCACGTGGATCTGCAGCGGACCGAAGCGGCGGCTGAAAGCAATCTGCTGATCCGGCGTAATGCGTTGATCGCGGAACACCAGCACGTGATGATCCAGATGCGCGTGGTGAATGCGGTCGAAATCCTCCTGACCCAGCGGCTTGCCGAGATCGAGGCCGAGCACTTCGGCGCCGACGGGGCCGTCGAACGCGCGGATCTCGATGTGCTGAGTCGGGTGAACATGGCCAGCAATGCTGGCGGCGGTAGGTGCAAAGGCGGTCGTCACAGGACACTCGTCGTCGAATCGGGTCGGAAGACGCCCGCGAGGGCGCAGTCAGACGAATTTACCGGCGCACGCGCGCGCCGGCAACGAAGCAAATCCGATACGGATATCTGCTGGAGTGATAAAGCCGATGCTTTAACGCATTCCGGCCGTGAAGCGACCACCGGCACCGCATGCGGTCGCCCGTCCCCGCGCACGTGCGCGGGCGTTCGGCACGGCCGGCCCGCACGTTTCACGCAGCTTCAGTCCTGCCCGTGCGCGGTATAACGAGGCTTGAGCACCCGTTGCAGTTGCCGGTTTCTGTCCTCGTCCGCCTTGATCCTGTCCCACGTGAGATCGGGAACCCGGTAGTCGGACGCGAGTGCGCCGACGGGCTGCCAGCGCCATTTGCGCGTCGCCCGGTCGATGGCCGCGCGCCAGACGGGTGTGCTGTCGAGCTTGCGCACCTCGAGCTGATTGGGCCCACTGGCGAGCGCATAGTAGCCGTCCCTGAAGAGCCACGCGACATTGCCCCGCGCGAGCCATTTCGCCGCCTTGCCAACCTGTTTCGCCGTCCATTTGTCGACATTGTCGAGAAAGTTATTCCGGGCGTCGATGCCTGGCAATTGCGTGACGAATCGCGTCGTACCGGGAGGCAAGGCCGAGTCGGGATTCCTCGCGAATTCGTACAGGCGGAACCGGTCGCCCGCGGTGCTTTTCCAGAAGGTGTGCAAGCTGGTGGGCGGCGGCACGACCACTTTCCCGTCAAAGCCCGTCAAACTCCATTCGGAGCGGCTACCCAACGATCCTTGCGAGACATATGGATAGTAGGAGTACTTGCCGACGCTGAGAAACTTGCGATCTTCCGCGTGAATGAGATGCTTGCCATCGTATTCAAACACGCCGTTGCGGTTCGTTCGAGCCGACGGCACAGCGCCCGCGTAGAGGTAGCCGTCGCTGCCGACACGAAGCACCCGCTTGTTGTCGTTCGCGAGATGAAAGCGTCCGTCTTCGCCCATGACGAACTGGCTTGTGTTCCCCGGCACGTCGACTCTGCCTGAATAATCGAAACAGACTTCGCCGTTGGCGCCGACATAGAGCTTGGTCTGCCATCTGGCGTCTCCGTGGCCCCACATCGTCATCGGGCCGCGATAATCGAGCCTCCTGGCTTGCCGGTCTACGAGGTGCGCCACTTGCGACCTCGCACGATCGTAAAACTCGGCTTGCGTGCGATTCGGATCCTGTTCGGGTTGCGGCACCGCGGGCTTGCCGGCGTATGAGATGCGGGACACGAACGGGCTATGACTCCTGTCGTTCCACGCGGGACTGGTGAGCGGAAAGCGCGCCAGTTGCGGTTGGGCGCCGGCCGTTTGCGTCTGGTCATAGACATCCCAGCGGTAATCCGGATTGGCGACGAACGGCTGCAATCTGCCGTCCTGCACGTGCTGCCAACCTACGATCTGCGTGTAGTCGATCCGTCCCATCGCCGCCTGTTCGTGAGTTTGCGGGTCGCGGGAGCCGGCGCCGAGACTTCCGTTGACATCCACCATGTTCGGCGTCGGCGCTACACGGTAGATGTAGCCGTTGTTCGACTGCGCCGCCAGGCGCTCCAACGCCGTGCCGCCACGCTCGAAGGTGCCGAGATAACCGGCCGAGTCGACGGCGGACGGATTCGAACTCACGTCGAAATTGTGCATGTCGAGACTCACGTCTTTTAGCGGCGCGCTCTCGATGCTGAAACCGCCTTGCGCCTTCAACGCTTCGGGCGTTACGGTCGACGGCCGGAATAGCACATTCTGTGTTGAGTTGTCCGACGTATCGGTAGACCGCTTCCTGAACTCGGCCCGAGGTACGCCGAGCCGTTCCATGTCAGGCTCGGGTGGTAAAGCGATGGGCGGCACGGCGACGTGGTGTGCCTCCGCGATATCGCCCAATGTGATGTCGTTGATGGGCGACTCTGGCGCCACGGCAAATTCGGCCTGGCTGACGCCTTGCACCGGTTGGCTCCGGTTCAGGTTGGCGAACCACGCCGTCGTCGCGTAGTCGTGGCGGCCAGGCGCGTACTCCTGCTCGTACCGGCTCCTGATGGCGGCCGACATAGCGTCGAAATTTCGATAGCTGTACACGCCGACGGCCGGATCGTAGATCTGGTAGGCATCGTTCCGATAGTCCGCGGACGGTTTGACCCTCTGCACGACGACCGGCGCCTCCCCGGGCGGCACGCCTCCCTGTGCACCGGCGACGCGGGCGCTGCGGTCGGCCGAAGCGTTCAGACGGATCTCAACGAAGTCGTTGTCATAGCCTCGCAAGCTGTTGTCGCGAACATAGCGGCTGCCGAAGTTTCGTTTGAGATCGTCGACCAACTCGGCGGCGCTTCGAATCGTGCTTCGGCCGTCGTGCCTGATGTGGTCCGGCACATTCGCGACCGTCGAATACTGGTTGGCATCCTGCAGGTTGTGAATTTCTTCGATCGTCGCGTGTCGCGACAGTGGGTTGCCAAGCCGATCCCTGAGATCGGCCGTCGCGCTCGCCAGATCAGCAGCACGGCCATGGGAAATATTCATGAGCGCGTCGACAGCCATGCCGGCACCGGAATAGGCCATCGCGCGCGGTGTTTCCGCGGCGACCGAAAGCACGTCCTGCGACAGCCCGTTCGCGCCGGCCGCGGTGCGCGCATACAGGCCCTCGCGAGACTGCGCAGGCGGAGGTTCGGAAAGCACCGGCGGCGGTGGCGGCGTACCGGACGGACGCCCGCGCGGCTGGGGTGCGGTAAAGATCTGGATACTGTTGGGCGTGAGATGAAAATCCGCTTCGTTATACGCGGATTCCAGATATCCCACGAGGGCATGCTCCATGTCGCCCCGGTTCCGGTAAACGAACGCGCCGTTGTTCGGATCGAACAGGACATAACGGTCGTCGGCTTGCCTCGCAATCAGCATGGCATGGCCGCCCCGAAGCGCATTGTCACCGCTGGATAGCCGGTCGAGCCGCACATGCGCCATGTCGCCCGCGTGCATCTCGTCATGGATGCGTGTCATGAGGTTGGCGATGCGCTCCGTGCGATCTTCCGTGTCGCCGAGCCGATCGACACCACCTTCCGCGTACCGGCTCACCCCGAGCGAGCGGGTGTCGTATTGAAACCGCTCGATCCGGTCGAACATCTCCTCGCGGGTCACGGAGTTGCGACCCGCGTCGGCCAGGATCCGCTTCACGGCGGAGGGCACGTCCGGAGTTTTCCCGTCCGCGTTCCGGTCGACGCGGCGTATTGCCTCCATGACGATGCCATCGCAGGCACCATGCCCCGTGTTGCCTCGCTTTCGATCGAGATCGGCCTGGTCGAACTTCTGGTAGGACGCGGCCGTCTCTTTCAGCGCTTCGCCGCCACGGCACTCGCGAAACTCCGACGCGGCGGCGCACTTGCCGAGTGCCCCGCCGCGTCGAACGCGGGAGAGCGTCGAGTTGGATGTCGAGGCGGGTGCCGCGTTCGTGCCACCGTTTCCAGATGGACTGGCGACTCGCGCAGGCGAAACAGCCTGCGATGGTGTTCCCGTATCGTTACGTTGCGAAGGCTGGCTCGGCTGATCGCGCGATTCCACGGGATAGGACGACGCGTTAGTGCGACTGATTTCCATACGGCTCTCCCACGAGAAGGGACACGGTTGACGTGGCGCCGAAATCAGGACCAGCTCTTCGCTTGACCAGCGGATGATGGCTCTCGGCGGCACAGGGTCAGTGTGGGTGAGCATGCTTCGTGTCGGGCGCTGAATAACTGCTACACCAACGCTCGGCATAGCCGTGCCGGGTCATCGCACGCGCAATGGTGCGCGGGGGCCGATCGGACGATCGGCCCCGCAGCAGACGTTACACAGAGTTAAGCGGAGGCGCTGATGTCCCGCGGGCGCCCGCAGGCCGGGACTACAACCGCCCCGGACGCGGATCTGCCACGAATCCGTCGCGATTGGGCATCACCACGCGCGGCAGCGACGCCGCGTCGAGGCGCGTATTCGCCGGCACGATGCCGTTCTGGTTGAGCAGGAAGGCGCTCACCGCATACACCTCGTTAGCGGAAAGCGATTCGGGCGCGTTGTACGGCATCGCGCGGCGGATGTAGTCGAAGAGCGTCGTCGCATAAGGCCAGTAGCTGCCCACGGTGCGCCTGGGCTTTGCGCTCGCGAGCGTGCCCTGGCCGCCCACCAGCGCGTCGCCGAGACCGCCCTGGCCCTGCGCGCCATGACACGCCGCGCACTTCGCGGCGAACACGTGCGCGCCCGTCGCGACGTCGCCGCTGCCCGCGGGCAAGCCGCGTCCATCCGGCGCGACGTCGATGTTCCAGGCGGCGAGATCCTGCTCGGTGAGCGGCGTGCCGATCTCGTGAGCCGCGCCGGTGTGCTGTGCGACCCGCGCGACCGGCGCGCTCGATGCGCAGGACGCCAGCATCGCCAGAGACAGCAGCGTGGCCAGCGCCGTGCGCGCCGGCGTAATCTTGCGATGGCCGTCATGCATTGCGCACCTCGCCGCTTTCGTCCACGCGCCATTGCTGGATCGCGTTGTAGTGGTATTGCGAATTCAGGCCGCGCGCCGCGACGAGTTCAGCGCGCGTCGGTTGCACGTAGCCGGTCGAATCGGTGGCGCGCGAGAGAATGGCAGCCGCGCCGCCGTCCCAACGCCAGTCCGCCTCAAAGCGGGTCAGCGCGCGGTCGTGGATCGCACCGACGAGGCGCGCGGCGCGCCACGTTGCGCCGCCGTCCGTCGATACCTCGACCTTGCGGATCGCGCCGCGTCCCGACCAGGCAAGACCGCTGATCGGGTAATAGCCGTGCGTGGTGAGGCGATGTCCCGGCGAAGGCCGCGTAATCACAGACTTCGCGTCCATCTCGAAGGCGAACTGGCGCGCGGTGCCGTTCACGAGCAGGCTCGTATATTTCGAGGTTTCCTCGCGGGTTTGCAGCGGCGCGTCGACCACCTTCAGGCGGCGCAGCCACTTCACGTTGGTATTGCCCTCGAAGCCGGGCACGATCAGCCGCAGCGGATAACCATTCTCCGGGCGCAAGCGTTCGCCGTTTTGGGCATAGACCACGAGCGCCCGGTCGAGGATGCGATCGAGCGGCAAACTGCGCGTCATCGCGGCGGCATCGGCGCCCTCCGCGAGCAACCAGCCACCCCCGGTTGCGCGACCGGACACGGATAAACCGCCCACCTCTTCCAGCAAAGTAGACAGGCGCACACCGGTCCATTCACAGCACGAGAGCAGACCATGCGTGAGTTGCACCGGCATGCCGCTCGGACCGTTCCATTCGTTGCCGGTATTGCCGGAGCATTCGAGAAAATGAATGCGCGATTCGGACGGCAGGCGCAGCAGGTCGTCCATCGTGAAGAGTTTCGGCGTGCGCACGAGCCCGTGTATCGCCAGCCGGTGCTGATCGGGATCGATGTCCGGTACGCCGCCGTGATGGCGTTCATAGACGAGGCCGTTGGGCGTGAGCGTGCCGTGCAGATCGGCGAGCGGCGTCATCGACGAAGCCGCGCCGGGCAGCGGCCACGCACGCGCGCTACGCCGCACGACATCTGCTTCGTGCGGCGACGGCACACCATAAGGATGGTCGAGGATAGGCGCACCGGGCACGCGGCTCGACGGCGCGACCTCGAGCGGCTTGAGCAGTTCGCTCGCGGCCGCGGCTTGGGACACGGCGAGACCGCCGGCCGCCAGACGGCCAAGCAACCGACGGCGGCCGCGCGACGGCGGCGAGTCCGGCACAGGGAGACGTAACGGCATCATGCCCCGCCGCTAAGCCAGCACATTCGAGAACACCCGGTCCGCGAGGCGATTCGAATCGGTGCCGCTGTTGAGCACGCCGACCGCTTTCAGGTCGTCGGCATAAAGCGAGATTTCTTTCCTGAACGCATCGCCGACCGGATGATGACGATCGGTGTGGCTCTTGAGCATCGCGCTCAGTTGACCCACGTTCGCGGATGGCGTGTAGACCGAGAAGATCGCGGCGGCATCGTCCGGATGATTCGCGGTCCACTCGGTGGCCTCCAGCAGCGCCTGGGTCAACGCCTGCGCGGTCGCGCGATCCTTGCGCACCAGCGAACCGCGCACGCCGAGCACGCAGCACGAACGCGTCTGGTATTCGCCGCACAGATTGTTCGACACTTCATAAAGGTGATCGGACTCGCGGATCGACCAGATGGTCGGGTCGCCATCCGCGATAGCCTGCACTTCGCCCTTTTTCAACGCCTCGCCCAGCAGATTCGCCGGATACTGGCGCCAGTTCACGTCACGCTCCGGATCCACGCCGATTTTCTTCAACACGATGGCGAAGAAATTCTTGGTCGGACTCGCCATATCGCTGACGCCGATCGTGCGGCCCTTCAGCCCGCCCAAATCGACAATGCCCGACGCCCGCGTGGCCAGCAAACGCATGCAGCCGCCGTGAATCCCGGCGGTCAGTTTCACGTCGAAGCCCTGCTCCAGCGGCTTGATCCAGCGCAACGCCATGCCGACGCCCGCGTCGGACTTGCCGGTCGCGATCGCCTCCAGCAACTGATCGGTCGAGCCGGAAAAATTCACCAGCTCGACCTGCAAGCCGCGACGCTCGAAAAAGCCCTGCTTCACCGCGACGGCGACGGGCGCGGTGCAGATCGCGCCCGCATTCCACGAGAGCTTGAGCGGCTTGAGCGGAGCCTGCGGCGTTTGCGCGAAGGTCAGCGGGCCAGGCATCAGCACCGCACCGCCTAACGCCGCGGCGCCCGCGCTCCACGCCGTCTTGCGCAGCCATGCGCGGCGAGCCGGGTTTGGCGGAGCTTCATCGAAGGGATTCATGGTGAGTATTCCTCAGGTCGATTGTTGTTTGTTCTATTCGTTCAGGTATCCAGACCGAGCTGGGCAAGCACCTCGCGGCGCAACGCGACCAGTTTCGGGTCGTCGCGATGGCGCGGATACGGCGCGTCGTTGCGCACCTCGGCGATCACCCGCGCCGGCCGCTCGCTAAAGACGATCACCCGGTTCGCCAGCAACAGCGCTTCTTCCACGTCGTGCGTGACCAGCAGCACGGAGAAGCGCGCGTCCTGCCAGAGGCGCGCGAGTTCGTTCTGCATGCGGATGCGCGTCAGCGAATCGAGCTTGCCGAACGGCTCGTCCAGTACCAGCAGCGCCGGATCGTTGACGAGCGCGCGGGCCAGCGCCACACGCTGCGCCATGCCGCCCGACAACTGATGCGGAAACGCCTCGGCGAATTCAGCCAGGCCGACCAGCTCCAGCGCGGCATCGATGCGTTGCCGCACCCGCGCGTCCTGCGAACCGCGGCGCCGGGCAAAGCCTCTGCGCTGCGCCTGCGGACCGACGCCGACGTTGCCGCGCACCGTGCGCCACGGGTACAAGGTCGGATCCTGGAACACCACTACACGCGACGGATCGGGCCCGGTGATCGCAGCGCCATCTGCCTGCACGCTGCCCTGGGTCGGCGCATCGAGCCCGGCGACCAGTCGCAGCAAGGTGGACTTGCCGCAACCGCTCGGTCCGAGCAGCGCGACGAACTCGCCCGGTTCGACGGCGAAACTCACGTCCTGCAATACCGGCAACGCGGCGCCGCGCAGCGCGAATCGATGGCTGACGTGACGCACGTCGATGCGCGCGCCGTAACGAACCGGCGCCGCGGCGGCCGGCTGATTCAATACCTCGGGTACGGCTACCATTTGAGCAATCCTTTTTGCCAGGCCAGCAAGCGGTCGCGCACGCGGAACAGCAGCGTGATCAGACCGGAGCACATCAGCGCCATCACCAGCAACGCGGCATACATATTCGAGTACGCCGCCCAGCCCTGCGCCCATTGCAGATACCAGCCGAGCCCCGCTTTCACGCCCATCATCTCCGCGACGATCAGCACCGAAAACGATGCACCGAGCCCCATGAACAGCCCGACGAACACCGACGGCAACGCGGCCGGAATCGCGACGCGCAGGATCAGGAACGCGGGCCTCGCGCCGAGCGTGCGGGCAATGTCGTAGTACGCTGAGTTCACGCCGGCCACGCCCGACCACGTCAGCACGGCGACCGGAAACGCCGTCGCCAGCGCGATCAGAAACACGCTTGCGCTGAAGCTCGACGGAAAGAAGAAGAACGCCAGCGGCAGCCACGCAGTGGCCGGCAACGGGCCGATCAGCCGCAGAACGGGATGCACCCAGTAACTCACGGCCTGCGACCAGCCGATACTCACGCCGATCGTGAAACCCGCAACCGCGCCGAGAAGATAACCGTAGGCAAGCAGGCCGAACGAATGCACGACGCTCGTGCCGAGCCGCGGATAGTCTTCGGCATAGACGCCGATCAACGCTTGCGGCGGTGCGAAGAACGGCCGCGGCAACCATTCGAGCTGTGCCGTGACGGCTTCCCAGGCACTGACGCCGAGCGCCAGCGCGAGCAGCCACGGCATCGCGGCGAGCCATGCACCGATACGCGTGGAGGTTGCCGCCTTGCGCCCGGACGGAGCGCGCCATCCCGCGAGCGCCGTCGCAGCCGCGAATGCCGCGAGCACCAGCTTGAGCGCAATGAAGGTGTTCGTGTACGGCCAGTCGTCGAGACTCGGCCACCACTGGGTCAGCGCCGCGCTGGCCAGCCACGCGAGCGCGGCAAGCCATGCAATCAGCACGCCGCGAGGGAGCGCGCGCCCGTTTGCGAGGCCCCTGGCGTCGCCGGACTCCGCGTCGATATCAGGCCCTCGCGTCGCAATCGAATCGAACTGGGTGGACATAAGCGTTCCAGCCTCCTGCCTTGTTGAGTTAGCGCGAGCGCATACTGAAAATCGTCTTCACGCGGGGTCTGGCTGCGCGTAATCCTCGCCGTCGATGTCATAGCCTGACGGCTCCCACCGAATCACCAGCAGCACGAGCAGCGAAGTCAGCGGCGCAATCGCGATCAGCCAGAACACCTTGGTGCCGAACGCGGCGGCCAGCACGGGGAACAGAAACAGCGACACGGTCGAGGCGCTGCGCACCAGCGTCTGGTTGAAGCCGACACCGATGCCGCGCAAGGACGTCGGATAGCTGAGCGACGCATACGTCATCGAATGCGAGCCCGGTCCGAAACCCTGTCCGAACAGGTAGCCGCCGAGCAGCAGGATCGCCACCACGACGAGCGCGCCGCTGCCCGGCTTGCCGATCAGGGCGAGCCCGATGAGCGAGGCGAACTGCAGCGAGTGGCCGAGCACCGTCATTTTCCAGGCGCCGACCGTCGGCGCCGTGCGCACGCCGATCAGGCCGCCCACGAACGCAAACGCCAGATTCAGGCACAGCGCCGCGACGATCGTGGTGAGCGGGCCCTGGTGAAAGAAGCTCGTGATGATCACCGGCAAGCCGAAGATGATTGCGTTGTAGCCAAACGAGGAAGCACTGCCGATCACCGCGGCGAGAATCGTGCGGCGCCGGTAAGTGTCGTTGAAGAGCACGCCGTAGTTGCGCCACGATGCGGCGCGCGGCTTGTTCACCGGCGCGGCGCCGGCTTCGACCACGGCGTCCACGCCATACGAGCGCTTGAGAATCCGCGCCGCCTCTTCCAGATTGCCCTGATTCGCGGCCCACACCGGCGATTCGCTGATATAGCGGCTGCGCACCAGAATGATCACAATCGCGGGCACCGCGCCGAAGGCCAGCGTCAGACGCCACAGCCAGCCGAGCTGATGCTCCGGCAGAATCGCGTAAAGCCCGAGAATCAGCAGATAGCAGGTGCTCGTGGCCGCATACCAGGCGGGGCACCACGCCGCGACGCTGGCCGCCTTGTTGCCCTTGCCCGCCACGCGTGAGAACTCCGCGAGAAAGGCCATCGCCACCGGTAAATCGAGGCCGACGCCAAAACCCATCAAAAACCGCGCGCCGCCGAGCACCCATGCATTCGGCGCGAGACCCGCGGCAATCGCCGCGACCACGAAGAACAGCATGTCGGCCATGAACACACGATAACGGCCGATGCGGTCAGTCAGATAGCCGCCGAACAGCGCACCGAGAATCGCGCCGAACGTAATGGCCGATGAAACGAAGCCCACCTGCACCGGCGACAACGAGAACTGGCGCGCAATGTCCTTGATCCCGTATGCGAGCGAGGTCAGGTCGTAAGCATCGAGAAAGACGCCGCCGAGCGCGATCGCAATCACGATGCGTGCATTGCTGCCCTTGGCAGCGCCGGCATTGACGATACGCGAGACGTCTTGCGCGCTACGAATGACAGTGGGCCGCGCGGCGCTATCGGCGCTTGCCTGCGAGTCGGCGGCGGCGGGTGGGAAAGCAACAGTGGACATGATCCGGACTTCGCATGAGTGGCTGAAGCGTTGCATGGTAGCCATGCGATCGATGCCGGCAAAACGACGAATTTAACTATGCAAATCGGGAAATCCGCGCTTGCTTCAATGCACCACTTTGAAGCCACGCGCAGCCGGCACGGTTCGCACTTCTGCAGATTTTCTTATCTGCAATGATTGGTTGGATTCGAGCGCACGCGAATCTAACGTGTAGTTCCGACTGTGCGCCGACCTGAGCTTTCACACCCGTTCGCACCCGTTCGCACCCGCTTCCTTCTCTCGATTGGTATTTGCGCATGCGCTATTTCCGTTTGCTGAAGACTTTCGTCGCGGTGGCGACACTCTCGCTTGCCGCGGCTCACGCCTACGCCGACAAACCGGCTGTGATCCGCATCGGTGTCGCGCAACAAGGCACCGGCGACCCGCCCTCTTTTGGCGGCTCGCCGGCGGCGACCGTGCAATTGCAGCAGTCGCTCGAAAAGGAATTCGCCGCCGACGGCATCAAGGTCGAATGGCTGTTCTTCAAGGGCGCGGGCCCGGCGGTCAACGAAGCGATCGCCGACAAGTCGCTCGACTTTGCCTTTCAGGGCGATCTGCCCGCCGTGCTTGCCCGCGCCAATGGCCTGAAAACGCACCTGCTGCTCGCCTCGGGCGTACGCACGGGCATCAAGGTCGCCGTGCCCGCGGATTCGGATGTGCACTCGCTCAAGGACCTCAAAGGCCGGCGCGTGTCGATCTTTCGCGGCACCAATCTGCAACTCGTCGCCGACAACGCGCTCGCCGCCAATCAGTTGAGCGAACGCGATCTGCGCGTGATCAATCTCGATACCGCGAGTTCGCTCGCGGCGCTGGCGTCCAAGGGTATCGACGCGTCCGTCAACGATTACCACGTGTACAAGCTGCGTGACCAGGGACTCGCGAAGGTCGTCTACGAATCGCAGAACGACGGTCCGCAGTTCACGCGTCAGTCTCATCTGCTGGTGCTCGACGACTTCGATCACGCGCATCCGGATGTCGTGCAGCGCGTCGTCAATGTGTTCGTGAAAGGCGCGCAATGGTCCTCCGACGAAGCCAACCGCGATGCGCTCTTCAAACTCTGGGCCAAGAGCGGCGTGCCTTATTCGTCATGGCAGGCCGAGTTCGCGAATCAAAGCCTGAAGGATCGCAATTCGCCGCTGATCGATCCGTTCATCGTGGCGCGCTACAAAGCCGTGGCCGACGACGCGTTGAAACTCAAGCTGATTCGTCAGCCGGTCGAAGTGGACGGCTGGTTCGAAACGAAGTATCTCGACAACGCGCTGCGCACGCAAAAACTCGACCACTACTGGACGCGTTACGACGCCGCGGGCAAACCGCTCGGCTAACGCTCAGCCACCTCACCGGAGCGATCACGATGAGCGAAACCGTAATCCACGTCGAACGTGAACGGCTTGCGTCAGCCAACGTGCCGCACGCGTCGCTATTGCGCGATGCGCGGCTGCGCGCAATAGCGTGGCGGCTCGCGCCCTGGGTGTTGCCCGCCCTGCTGCTCGCGCTCTGGACCGTGGGCTGCGAGCGCGGCTGGATCGCACCGCAAATCCTGCCGCCGCCCGAGCGTGTGTTCGACACGCTCGTCGAACTTGCCCGCAGCGGCGACCTCGCGCGCAATACGCTGATCAGCCTGCAACGCGTGCTGCTGGGCTTTGGCGCGGGCACGCTGCTCGGTTTCGCGCTCGGCGCGGCGCTGGGTCTGTCGCGCAGGCTCGAGGCTTATGTGCTGCCGAGCTTCAATGCTTTGGTGCAGATTCCCGTGCTCGGCTGGCTGCCGTTCCTGCTGTTGCTGGTGGGTGTGGGCGAACCGCTCAAATACATTCTGATCGCGCATGCGGCGCTCGTGCCGGTCACGCTGAGCACGCTGCAAGGCTTCCGGCAAACGCCCGCCGCGCTCGATGAAGTCGCGCGGGTGTTCGAATACAACGGCTGGCAACGGATTGTCTATCTGGTTCTGCCCGCGGCCGTGCCGACGCTCGCCACCGGAGTGCGGCTCGCGTTCACCAAGGCATGGCTCGCGCTGGTGGTCGTCGAACTGGTGGCGTCTTCCGAAGGACTCGGCTATCTGATCGTCTACGGGCGGCAGCTTTTTCAACTCGACCTGGTGATGGCGTCGGTGGTCGTGGTGGGCGCGATTGGTTATGCGGTGAATCGGGCGCTGGACGCACTCGAAGCGCGTTTGCGGCGCGGACAGCCGTCGGCGTTCCGCGAGTGATGGCATGCAGGCGCGCGAACAGGCATCGATACGGACCAGCACACCGCAGGACACACCCGGACACCCCAGGCGCTGCGATACGCACCGACACACACCACCGTCAGCCACGCCCGCGAAGCGCCGCCCGTGAGGACACCCCAATGACTCTCGCCCTCTTCAAACGTTCCACCCCGTCGCTCAAGTCAGCCGACGCTGCCTGCGACTGCACCGCGCCCCCCGCTTTCCAGCGCGCCGCCCGGCCGCGCCGTCCGTGGCTGGCGCGCTTCGATTGGCGCGGGAGCGTCTTGCCCGTCGTCGCGATTGCGATCTGGTGGGCCGTTTCGGAGGCACACGTGGTGAAAAGCGGCCTGCTGGTCAGCCCCGCGCAGGTGCTTGCCACCGCATGGCAGCAGATAATCAGCGGCGCGCTGCTGAAGGCGCTCTCGGCCTCGCTCGCACGCGAAGCGAGCGGCTTTGTGATCGGCACGCTAGGCGGCCTGCTGCTCGGCAGCGTGCTCGGCTTCTCGCGGCTTGCCACACGCATGATCGGGCCGAGCTTCGACACCTTCAAGCAGATTTCGCTGTTCGCGTGGATTCCGCTGATCTCCGTGTGGTTCGGTCTGGGCGACGCGGCGAAAGTCGTGTTCCTCTCGCTCGCCGCGCTTCTGCCCGTCACCGCGCACACCTGCGACGGCATCCACGCCGTACCGCGCGCTTATATCGAAGTCGCGCGCGCCTTCCGTTACTCGCGCTGGCAACTCATTCGCGCCGTGATCCTGCCGGCCGCGCTGCCGTCGATCTTCACCGGCATCTATCTCGCGCTGATCTATTCATGGCTCGCCACGCTCGGCGCCGAATATCTGCTGGTGGCCGGCAGCGGCATCGGCAATACGCTGATCGACGGCAGCGAGCAGTTCCGCATGGATCTGGTGCTGTTCGGCGTGATCGTGGTCGGCGTAACCGGCTGGGCATTGAACGCGCTGGCGCGGGCCGTGGAACGCGCGATCTTCGCGCGCCGGCTCCAGTCCGCCGTTCGATGAACCCGCAACTGAACTCTCACCGCCCGGACCGCTCATGACATCTTCCACGCTCTCCGACAGCATCGACATTCTCCACGTCAGCAAACGCTACGCGCAGCAAGGCGGCGCACCGCTCGCCGTGCTCGACGACATCAGCCTGCGGGTGCGCGCCGGCGAGTTCGTCAGCGTGCTCGGTTCGAGCGGCTGCGGTAAATCCACGCTGCTGCGGCTGATCGCCGGACTGGACACCGACTATAGCGGCGACATCGTGGTCGCGGGCGACAAGGTGCGCGACACATCGCTCGAACGAGGCATCGTGTTCCAGGATCACCGCTTGTTTCCGTGGCTCACGGCTTCGCAAAACATTCTCGCCGCGCTGCGCAATGCGCCGCTTTCCGCCGCCGAAAAACGCGAAGCCGTGGCGGAACATATCGCGCTAGTCGGGCTCAAGGGTTTTGAACATGCCTACCCGCATCAACTGTCGGGTGGCATGGCGCAGCGCGTGGCGATTGCGCGCGGTCTCGTCAATCGCCCGCGCGTGCTGCTGCTCGACGAGCCATTCGGCGCACTCGACGCGCTGACGCGCGGCCGTTTGCAAAACGAGTTGCAGCGTATCTGGGAACACGAACGCATCACGATGATCCTCGTCACGCACGATGTCGACGAAGCGCTTTACCTCGGCGATCGCGTCGTCACGATGGCACCGCGCCCCGGCCGCATCAAGCGAATCGTGGACGTGGCCTTGCCGCGTCCGCGCGAGCGCCATGACCCGCGCTTCATCCGCTTGCGCGACGAAGTGCTGGCCGACTTTGCCGGGCCTGACTCCGCGCCACGCGAGCCCCATACGGACGATACGCCGCAAGACGGCGCGCGCATTCCGGTAGCAAGTCCCCCGATCACCGAATGGCGGCTCGCGTGGTGACACGCCCGCTGTCCCATTCGCACAACCACCCTTCACGGAGCAGACGATGAGCGGCGACAAACAGCCGAAGCGGCAGATCAGACTGGGCGCCTTCCTGATGGAGACGGGCCACCACATCGCCGCATGGCGGCATCCCGATGCGCATGCGGGTGGCGGACTGGACTTCGCGCACTACGCGGAGCTCGCGCAGATCGCCGAGCGCGCCAAATTCGACGCGATTTTTTTCGCCGACAGCGTGAGCGTGCGCGATACCAATCTGCCCTCGCTATCGCGCACCGCGCGCGCCGATCACTTCGAACCGCTTACCTTGCTGTCGGCGCTTTCGATCGTGACGAAACATATCGGCCTGATCGCGACGGTGTCCACCACGTTCAACGAGCCGTATAACCTCGCGCGCAAATTCGCGTCGCTCGATCATCTGAGCGGCGGCCGCTCGGGCTGGAACCTGGTGACGTCGAGCACGGAATCGGAGGCGCTCAATTTCAGTTTCGATCGGCATCCGGAGCACGCGGTCCGCTACGAGCGCGCGAGAGAGTTCTACGACGTGGTGGCGGGCCTATGGGATAGCTGGGAAGACGACGCGTTTATCCGCGACAAGAACAGCGGCGTCTATTTCGATCCGGACAAGCTGCACGTGCTCGGCCACGCGGGCAAGCACTTCAAGGTGCGCGGGCCGCTGAACGTGGCGCGTTCGCCGCAGGGTTGGCCGGTCGTCGTGCAGGCGGGCGCGTCCGAGGCCGGGCGTGAACTCGCGGCGCAAACCGCCGAGGTGATCTTCGTCGCGCATCAAACACTCGACGAAGCGCAGTCGTTCTATCGCGACGTCAAAGGGCGTCTGGCGAAATACGGGCGCGCGCCGGACCATCTGAAGATCATGCCCGGCATTTTCCCGGTGGTCGGCCGCACCCAGGAGGAAGCCGAGGCGAAGTTCGCCGCGCTCCAGGACCTGATTCATCCGACCGTGGGCCTGTCGCTGCTGTCGAACATGTCCGGCGGCGTCGACCTCTCCCGATACCCCGTGGACGGACCGCTGCCCGAATTGCCGGAAACCAACGGCGGCAAGAGCCGTCAACGCCTGCTATTCGATCTCGCGCGGCGCGAAAACCTGACGATCCGCGATCTGTATCTGCGCATTGCCGGTGCGCGCGGCCATCAGCAGGTGGTCGGCACGCCGCAAAGCATCGCGGACCAGTTGCAGCAGTGGTTCGAGGAAGAAGGCGCGGACGGTTTCAACATCATGTCCCCCTGGTTGCCAGGCGGACTGACGGAATTCGCCGAACTGGTGGTGCCCGAGTTGCAACGGCGTGGGCTGTTTCGCACGGAATACGAGGCAGGCACGCTGCGCGGCAATCTCGGGCTGCCGCGCCCCGCGAACCGATACGCCAGTGCCACGCAGCAGGTCGCGGCCGCAGCCGGCCGATAAAACGCCGGCGCTCACACCGTCGCGCCCGTTCTCTTTCGCAAGGAGTTTTTCATGAGTGCAGCCGCAGTGCAGGAAGTACAGTCGATTCAGGTCACGCCGCTGTCCGCGCATATCGGCGCGGAGATTCACGCTGTCGATCTCACGCAGAAGCTGGATGCGCGCCAGATCGCGGAGATTCGCGCGGCGCTTCTGAAGTGGCGCGTCGTGTTCTTTCGCGAGCAGTTCCTGACGCACGAGCAGCATGTTGCGTTCTCCGCGCAATTCGGCGAACTGACCTTGGGACATCCGGTGTTCGGCCACGTGGAGGGGCATCCGGAGGTCTATTCGATTTCGAAGTACCGCAAGGCCACGCGTTTCGAAGGGCAGACCCTGCAACGCCCCTGGACGGGCTGGCATACGGATGTCACGGCCGCGGTCAATCCGCCGTGGGCGTCGATCCTGCGCGGCGTGACGATTCCCCCTTACGGCGGCGACACGCAGTGGACCAACCTGGTCGCCGCCTATCAGAAGCTATCTGCGCCGCTGCGTTCTTTCGTCGACGGACTGCGTGGCGTTCACCGGTTCACGCCGCCGGCCGGCGCGAGCGGAACGCAAGCGTTCATCCAGGCCGTCGAGCAACGCGCGCTCGTCACCGAACATCCGCTTGTCAGGGTTCATCCGGAAACGGGCGAGCGGGCGCTGTATGTCAGCCCGAGCTTCCTGAAGTCGATAGTGGGCGTGAGCCCGCGCGAAAGCCAGGTGCTGCTCGAACTGCTGTGGGAACACGTGACGCGGCCGGAGTTCACCGTGCGCTTCAAATGGGAGGCCGGCAGCGTCGCGTTCTGGGACAACCGGGCAACGGCTCATCTCGCGCCCACGGATATCTTCGATCTCGACTTCGACCGGCAGCTGTATCGCACGACGCTGGTCGGCGACGTGCCCGTCGGCCCGGACGGCGCGCGGTCGGTGGCGATCGAAGGTTCGCCGGTCAGCGCCGCCGCGGCCGTCGCCTTGAACTGAGGACGCCCCCGCGCGCTTGCGATCGGCGGGACATCGGCATGACATCGCCATGACTTAGGCACGGCGCGCGCAAATCCGCCAAACCCTCAGTGCTCACTCGACTCGCCCCATGTCTCTCGGCTATCTTACGGACTGGGACGATCGAAGGGCACAACATGGCGACGTTTCGTGGCATTGCGGCAGTCTTACTGTTCACGCTGCTGAGCGCCTGCGCGAGCTTGCCGCCGCAGGCCGGCCGCACCGAGACGCACGCACTGACGGACACGGACAACACCCGGCTTGCCGCCGCCTTCGTACCGCAGGAGCGCAAGCACCCCGACAGCAGCGCCTTTCACCTGTTGTCCAACGGCGTCGATGCCCTGCTCGCCCGTATCGTGCTCGCGGAAGCGGCCGATCGTACGCTGGACCTGCAGTACTACATCTGGCACGACGACCTGACCGGCCGCCACCTGGCGAACGCGGTGCTCAAAGCGGCCGATCGCGGCGTCAGGGTTCGCGTTCTGCTGGACGATCTGGGCACGGGCGCCGACGACAAGGTTCTGCTCGCCATCAGCTCGCATCCCAACATCGAAATACGCCTCTTCAATCCGGTCGCCAACCGCAGCTTCAAGAAACTGGGCACGGCGCTGGAGTTCAGCCGGATCAACCGTCGCATGCACAACAAGTCGCTGATCGCGGACAATCAGGCCGCCATTCTGGGTGGCCGCAACATCGGCGATGAGTACTTCGGCGCATCCAGCGAGGTCGATTTCGGCGACCTCGACGTGCTGACTTTCGGACCCGTGGTCCATCGCGTCTCCAACGCCTTCGACGAATTCTGGAACTCGGATGCCGCCTATCCGATCGTCAGCCTGACCGGACATGCCGCCGAGCCGGACGCGCTGCCGGCCTATCGCGCGAAGCTCACGGCGTTCATCGCATCCGAGCATGATTCGCCCTACGTCACGCAGGCGAGAGCCAGGCTCGGCGAAACGCTGGCTGCGCGCGACACCGACTTCTCGTGGGGCAAAGCGACGCTTCTCTACGACGACCCCGCCAAGATCACCCGCTCGCCGGACGATCCGCAGGGACATCTGCTGTCGCAGTTCAATGCGTTGCGTATCGAGCCCGCCAAGGAAGTGCTGGTCATCTCGCCGTACTTCGTGCCCGGCAAAAAAGGCGTGGCGTGGATGCGCGCCCAGACACAGCGCGGCGTGCGTGTCACCGTGCTGACGAACTCGCTCGCCGCAACGGACGTTGCCGCCGTTCACGCGGGGTATCAGCGTTACCGCAAGGATCTGCTCGACGCGGGCGTACACCTTTATGAATTGAAACCGGCTGCCGGCGAAGACAGCGGCGGGAAGAAGAAATCGATTCTCGGTTCCTCGAAGGCTTCGCTGCATGCGAAGACCTACGTATTCGACCGGAGCAGCGTCTTTATCGGCTCGATGAATCTCGATCCTCGTTCCATCACCCTCAATACGGAGATCGGCGTGTATTGCGAAAGCCCCCCGCTCGCCGCACAGGTCGCCGATGGGCTCGAACCGAAGCTGGACCAGATCGCGTGGCGGCTCGAAACCCGCACCGATCCCAACGGTACGAGCAGGATCGTGTGGATCGACACCGCGCCGGATGGCAAGGTGACCGAGAGCGGCGAACCCGGCGTGTCCGGCATGAAGCGTGTCGGTATCTGGTTCCTTGGCTTGCTGCCGATCGAATCGCAGCTGTAACGCGGGACCGCGCTGATTCAGGGGCTCAACTTCAGCGAAACAACTTCAGCAGATCAACGTTTGATCTTCAGATACGCACGGCTGATCGTGGGCCGTGTATGGACCCACAACCGCGAAGCCAGCCATGAAGCCGGCTTGTTCCGTACTTCGAGGCGAGTGATCGAGCGCGCCGTCCCGTCATTGCGGCCCGAATAGTTCGAACCCGGCTCGCACGTGTAGAAATGGCGGAAGCCCGCCTGAGCCGCGATGCGCCGATAGTCCGCGTCGTGATAGCCCTGCGGCCAGCACAGGTGATCCGACACGCCGCCCAGCTTCTCCTCCAGCGCGGCGCGTGCGCTCGCGAGATCGGCTGACAGTCCCGCGCATTTCTCCTCTGCGTGAGAGGACACCTGATCCCATCTCACGTGGCTATGCGTGTGACTGTGAAATTCGAACGTGCCGGCTTCACGCATCGCATGAATCTCGGACCACCGCAGAATGGCGCGATCGGGTTCGCCGTTTTCAATCGCCCGTTCGCCATCGTGGTGATTGAGCAAGGCAGGTACGTCGCCGCCCGAGCGCGCATGCGCGCGCACCGGCCCTTCGCCGATCCAGCTCGTCACCAGAAAGCACAGCGCGGTCAAGCCGTGCGCCTGCAGAACCGGATGCGCATGCACCCAGTTGTCGAGGTAGCCGTCGTCGAAAGTGAGCACGACAGATTTCTTCGGCAAGGGCTCGCCCGCCAGATAGGCCGATAGTTGCGCGCTGCCGATGGTCGTGTAGCCCGCAGCGGCCAGATACGCCATCTGCTCGGCAAAATGCTCGGGCGACACCGTGATCATGCCTGGCGACGTACTGATATGGTGATACATCAGCACCGGCACCGCGCGCGCGAACTTCGTCATGCTGTCGCCCGCCATTCGCCATAGTAAGGGCGCCGGGCATAGATGCCGCGCATATAGCAGTCGATGGTCTCGTTCGCCATGGCGTCGACCGTGAAACGGCTGTCGGTCTTCAGACGCGCCGCAAACCCCAGGCGCTCGCGCAGCGGCGCATCGTCGATCAGACGCGCAAGCGCGCTTCTCAACGCATCGATATCGTGCGGCGGCACGAGCAGGCCGTTCACGCCGTCGTCGATCAACTCGGGCACGCCGTCGACCCGCGTGCCGATCACCGGCAGACCTGCCGCCATCGCTTCGATAAAGGATTGGCCGAGCGCTTCCTGATGCGTCGGTAAAACGAATAGATCACATCCGCGCAATACGTTGGCAATGTCCGTGCGGAACCCGAGCAGATGGATGCGATGGGCCAACCCCATGCCATCGACAATGGCCTTGATCTTGTCGAACCACACGCCGTCACCGGCCATCACCACATGCAGGTTGGGCCGCTCGGCCAGCATCGGCTGAACGGCTGCGATGAGATCCTCATGGCCTTTCTTCTCGCGGATGATCGCCACCATTCCGGCAACCACGCTCGTGGCGTCCAGTCCGAGTTCGTCGCGCAGAGTGGAGCGTGTCAGCGCTTCCGGCTTCAGGATGCCGTCGTAAATCGTCTCCACGCGGCTTTCATGCACGCCCGCCGAAATCAGATACTTCCGCACATGATGGCTGACCGCGACGACGCGATGCGGCAGCCAGTTATACGTGGCCAACGACGTGATAGGCAACGCCAGATGCCGCGTGCGCACGATAAACGGCGTGCGCGCAAGCCGCCCCGCCATGCCTGCGACGAGGCTGTCATGTCCGCTATGGGTGTTCAGCACGTTGAAGCGCCGACGCTCGAGCAGCGTCCTGATGGTCAGCATGGAGCGCAGGTCGCCGCCGCTGCGCATGCGCGCATGATGCACTTCGAAGCCTTCGGCGCGCGAACGGATGCCGATGCGCGCGTCTTCCGGACACACGAGCTCGACGTTATGGCCGAGCGAGCGCAGCGCGATCATTTCCTTGAGCGTGCGAACCTCCTGACCTCCCCATCCACGCGACGACTCGCTGTGGAGAACGCTTAATGCTTTCATTGCGCTGACTTGCCTTACGGCAACCTATCCTGTCTACGACGTGCGGCTCGTAATCGTTCGTAATATTTACCTCGGACCAGTGCGGTCGTCAGGCAAACGCTTTGTTCATGGGGGCGCAGCGATGTGGAAGTGAACTCAACCTGCTATCGGTCGATGTCCATTTAACGGCTTGGCATGACTTCTCGTTGACACTCGACTTTCAAGTCGATGCTGGAGTATTTGGGTGGCTTCCGGTTTTGTAAATAGGCAAACACACCGTTAGGGTCGGCTCGCATTGGCGCAAACGTTGTCGTGGGGAAAGTGTTGTTTTTGCGCTTTCAAAGCGCCGGAGGGAAAAGCACGAAGACGGAAAGCGCTTGACTACTGCTGGCATTCTCCGTCTATCAATTGCGGATGATGTCTTTGAGCGGGCGCTGGCCGAATGTGTCCAGGCGGTTTCAGGGTTCGCGACGCGTTCGCCCCTCAATGCCGCGAATCCGTGCTCAACGCAGCCACTTGCGCACGTCCCTTTCCCACTCCGGATCGCCGCAGCCTTGCGGGTTTTCCGGGCCAAGCACGGTAATGTAGCCGCGGCTCTTCATGCATGACTCGTAGGCGCGAATTTTCGTGCATTGATCCGGGCCAGCGTTCTTCGAGACCGCTTTGCATTGCGCGATCGACCTGTCCATTGGACCGAAGTCCATATCGCTCGCCTGGTTGAGCATGGGCGCGTCGGCGCCTGACGCGGAAAACTCGACCGGGCCGGTTTGTGCGCAAGCATTCAGCAGACTGGTCAACGCCACGATGAAGAGAAACTGAACACGTGGATGCATGGGCGACTCCTGCTCGAAAGAGGTTGCAAAATCATACGGTCGCATGGACAGCGGCAGCGCGCTTCCCAAGCGGTTGCTTATGCGGCGTCTGTCTCCGCACATTTTCAATCCGCCGGTTCTTCAAATCTGTTCAACGGTCCCGGCAATGCTTTGTCTTCACGTTTTGTCCTCGCCCGATCCGCATTCCTGCGAAGCACCGCGCCAATCTCTTTCCACACAGGAAGACGCGGTGCAGCGTCTCCCGCATAGCTCGACCGGACGGCGGCGATCAGCCTCGCGGCATCCTGATCCCCGGCGGCGTCGATATTATCGAAACGGGCCGGGCGGCCGAAGTCGCGTCCCCTATCCATCCACGCATATAACGCAGGAATGGTCCGCCGCCACTCGCCCTTACGCGCGGTCGTTGCCAGCTTGCGCCAGGCGAGCGCGTCGCTTGCCAGCCAGCGTTGGCGCGCTTCGCTGAACGCACGCTGACCTCGCCGAACCAACGACGCGATACGCGTGCGCAAGGAAATCAGAAGGATCAGACCCAACACGACAAGACCACCGGCAATCGCTTCGCGTGCGTGGATCACGACGATTCTATGCGGCGTACCCTCGCGCATGGCTTCCAGAGGAATCTCGAACAGCGGCTTTTCCCGTACGGGAGCGGCCGAAAAACGCACCGCCGGCAACACGATCGTTTCCTTGCGCCGCGTGGTCGTGTTCCACCATTCGATCGTCACCGGCGGCAGGCTGAACGTGCCGCTGCGATCGGCCACGTAGCTCGCGCTGTCGGTGCGCTCGCCGGCGACGAGTCCGGCGCGATCTTCGACGATGTTGCGTGTCGTCGAAGGTCTCGCATAGCGCTTGAGTCCGGGCTCGTCCCCGAGTATCGCGGGTGGAATGAGCATCGACTCGGTGCCGGCGGCCCGTTGCGTAATCGTGCGCGTCAGCGGCGCGCCAACGGCGAGATGCGCCGGCGCCGGTTCGATTTGCTGTTCGACGGTGAGCTTGGGCGCGGCGAAAAACGGGCTCATGCCTTCGGCCCCGGGCGGCAACCTCGCGACGAACTTCAATGCCGGCGTACTCACCTGGGCCGGTCCCTGCATGCCGCCGGGATACACCGTAATGGTCAGCGGCGCGATCTCGTAAGTTTTGCCGGCCTGCGGCGCGATCCGGTACGCGCGGCTCACGCCGAACCAGCGCGTGCCGTCGATGTCCTCCGAGAGGTTGTCGGCCTGCTCGTCGGGCAGGTTCACGATCGCGTCGGCGACGGTGAACAGAGGCCAGTTCGGCGCTTCGGTAAACCATGTAGTGGTCAGCAGATCGACGACGAGCTTGACCTCGCTGCCCGCCACGACCGGTCCGGCTGGTTCGAGATGCGCGCGCGCCATGATGCGCGGCGCGGGATCGGCCGCCGCGGCTCCGGCTGCAAGCAGGGAGACCGGCGACGAAAGCAGCAACGTCACGAGCAGCGCAGCGCTGCGTGGAAACCGCATCATGGCGCACCACCCGTCTTGGCCGCGGATTCCTGCTCGAAACGCTGTTGCAGAAAGACAGCGGGCGATGTGTTCAGATTGCGCATCCAGGCATCCGCGCTGGGACGCGGCGCCGCCTCGATGACCGCTGTCGTGCCCCTGCCCTTCTTCTTGTCCACCTGCACCTGGTCGGGCGGATCTTCCTCGGGATCGGCGTCGTTCTGTTTGTCTCGCGCGAGCAGCGTTTGCAGGTAAGCGCGATTGGCCGCGGCTTGCGGGAGCGACGGTTGCAGTTTGAGCGCGTTGTCGTAGGCCTTGATCGCGCCCGCGTAGTCGTCGAGATGCGCGAGCGTATTGCCGATATAGAAATACGACTGCGCCGACTTGAGACGCGAGAAGGTTTCGAGCGCGCCCGCGTAGTCGCCCGCCAGATACTGCGCGCGACCCTTCCACATCGGATCGTCGAAACGCGCCGCGGCCGCCTTGTAGTTGCCGTGTTCGAGATGCCAGCGGCCTTGCTGGTCGTGCGTCGCGAACAGATCGAGCCAGTGCCACGGCGCCGCCTGCGCCGGACGCGGCAGCGCGCCGAAGGCAAGCGAGATCAGCACGACCGGCAGCCACTTGACGGTCCAGCCGCGCCGGAAGCTCCACAACGCAAGCAGCAGCAATGGCAACACGAGCCAGTAGCCGCTTTCCTTCCAGCGCGGCTCGATCTTCGTTTGCTCCGCTTGCGCGAGATAGGCCTGCGCGCGATGCTGCACCCACGACACATCGTCGTCGTCCGCGCGCATGCTGGCGAGCGGAATGCCGGCGTCGCGCGCGACATGGCGGATCGCGTCGGCGTCGAAGGTGCCCAGCAGCGGATGGCCGTCGGCGTCCATCTGGATCATGCCGTCGGGACCGCGAATCGGACCGCCGTGCTCCGTGCCGACCGCGAGCCAGAGCAACTGGTGCCGCAGCGATTTCGCTTTCTGCACGAAGGCGTCCGTACCGTCTGCGTCGAAGCCGTCGCTCATGAACACGATCGTGCCCGCCGCCGGGTCATTCGCCAGAAGCTGCTCGGCAACGTCGAGGCCGGCCGTCGCGTTCTTGCCGTCACGCGGCATCAGCGCCGGCGAAAGCGCGGGCACGTAGAGTTCGAGCATTGCCGGGTCTTCGGTCGGCGGCACCACGAGGTGGGCTGTCGCCGCGAACACGACGAGTCCGGTGCGCGCGCCTTTGCGCGCTCTCGCGAGATCGAGCACCTTCTGTTTCGCGCGTTCGAGGCGGGTCGGCGCAATGTCGGTGGCATCCATTGAATGAGCCAGTTCGAGTACGACCACGAGCGGCGCCTTGTCCTGATTGAACGGCGGACGCTCCTGCTGCCACGTCGGTCCCGCCACCGCAAGCGCGCCGATGCCGAGCAGCAGCGCCAGCGTATGGACGGGCTGAAGCACGCGCCGTTTCGCATCACCGACAATCAGATGTTCGAGCAAGGCCGGCGCAATCACACCGCGCCAACGCGCACGGACGTCGTTGCGGCGCAGCCAGACGAACGGCAGCAGGAGCGCCGGAATCAGCAACAGCAGCCACGCCGGCCGCAGAAAATGAAACGCCGTGAGGTCAATTTCCATGCTGCGCCTCGCTGACCGGCACACCTTGCGCGCGCTGCGCTCGCCCAGTCGAGCGCAGCAGCGCGACCAGCAACGCCAGCACGTGATAGAGCGCGAGAATGAATAAGCCCGCTGCGACCGGCACCCAGAAATAGTCGCGCTGCGGCCGGTAGATTTCCCGTTTGATTTTTTCGGGCGTCAGTTTGTCGAGCGTGGCGTACACATCGGCGAGATCTTTTTCCTGGCCTAGCGCACGAAATGCGCGGCCACCGGTAATGCCCGCAATGTGCGCCAACGCGTCGAGGTCGACGCGATCCTCGCCGGTGGTGGCCGGGTCGCCGATGCCCACCGTGTGCACCACGAGCTTGTGCTGTTTTGCGATCTCGGCGGCCCGCTCGGGTGGGATTGCGCTGCTGGTGTCGTTGCCGTCGGTGAGCAGGATCAGCACTTTCTCCTGCGCGTGTGAATCCGCCATCAGCTTGACCGTCAGGCCGATCGCGTCGCCGATTGCCGTGCGTGGCCCCGCCATGCCGATCTGCATCTGATCGAGCAGGATCCGCACGCTGTCGTGATCGAGCGTGAGCGGCGCCTGCGGATAAGCCGCGTCGCCGAACACCACGAGGCCGATGCGGTCGCCCTTGCGCTTCGCCACGAAATCGGCCACCACGCGCTTGACGGCACTCAGCCGGTCCATACGCTCGCCGGCCGGATCGACGAAATCGCGCGTGGCCATCGATCCTGACAGATCGATCGCAAGCATCAGGTCGCGTGCCGGTTCGTCGCGCACGATTGGCGGCTCGACGAACACGGGTTTCGCCGCGCCGGTCACGAGCAGTATCCACAGCACCGGCAGCAGCAAACGCAACAGCCAGTGGCGGCGCAGGCGCACGCCGCCGGGCGCCGGTTTTTCTCCCGCGGCCTGCGCCATTTCGTGGAAGAACGGCACGCGCACGGCCATCGCCGTGCTGCGATATGCCGGCACCAGCCACCACACCAACACGGGCAGCGGCAGCAGCGCGAACATCCACGGAAAATCAAACTTCCACATGATGATGCTCGATCCAGTCTCGCGCGTGCCGGATCAGCGCGGCGGCGTCGTCCTGCGAAAGACGGGCGACCTGCTGCGGCGGTGCGTAGCTTGCGAGGGTGAGCAGCGGGCCGGTTCGCGCGTCGAAGCGGCCACGCGTACGGCGCAGAAAGTCGAGCCAGGCGTCGCCGGTCAGCGACGCGACCTGCTCGCGCGGCGCGACTTCGAGCGACGTGCGTTTGAGCAGGCGAGGAATCGCGGCGAGCATGGCCGCGCGCTGCATCGGGTCCGCGTGGCCAGACGCGAGACCTGCTTCGATTCCCGCTAGCTCCTTTAACGCATGACGCCGGTAACGCTCGCGCCGATAGCGCCGCCGGGTAGCCCATGACATCAGCAGGACGGCGCCGAGCAGCACGATTGCAACGAACAGCCAGCCAATCGTTTGGGGTGCGTACGATACCGGCGCGGGCAGCGGCAACTCCTGCAAGCCTTGCAGCTCCGCCGACGACTCGGCCGGAGCGAGCGTAGCGTTCGAGGTGCCGCTCATATGCCGCTCCCCCTGGCAGGCCGCGCGCGTTCGCCGAACAGACGGCGAACCTGATCGACGGCGGGTTCGTCGGTGGACAATGCCATGAGCGGCACGCCGCTCGTACGCAGCAATTCGGCCACTTCAGCCGTGCGTCCGCTGAACAGGCTCGACAGCGGCTCGCGCACCCGCTCCTGCTCGATGCGCAATTCGACCTGCAAGCGTCCTTCGCTGACCACCAGCGTACGGTGGCCAGGCATCTGCTGCCAGAGTGGATCGAAGATCATCGCCGCGACGACGTCGTTGTGCGCCGCGAGTTGCCGCAACAGGCGGCGCGTGCGATCGCCCGCCCCGGCGAAATCGCTGACCACGCAAATCAGATAGTCATGCCCGGCAAGTTGAAGCACGCCTTCGAGCGCGGCGTCGAGCTGGTCGTACGCGGTTCTGGCTTCGCTTCCGGCATGCAGCGCGCCGTTCATCGCGGCGAGCGCGCCGAACAGGGTCTTGATGCGGCTGCGACTGCGCAAGGGTTTGATCCGCGTGAGCTGGCTGTCGTTGAACAGCACACCGCCAACGCGATCGCCCGCCGCGAATCCCATCCACACGGCAAGCGCGGCGGCCTCGGCGGCCACGACCGATTTGAACGCGCGGCGCGAGCCGAAAAACATGCTCATGCGCTGATCGACGACGACCAGCAGCGGCCGGTCGCGCTCCTCGGTATAGGTGCGAACCTGCGGTTTGCCGAGCCGCAACGACGCCTTCCAGTCGATATGGCGGACGTCGTCGCCCGGCAGATAGCCGCGAATCTCTTCGAAGTTCAGGCCTCGCCCGCGCAGACGCGATGCGTGCGCGCCCGACAGCACGCTCGACACCGGCGCGGGCGCGACGAAACTCAGCCCGCGCACCTGAAATTCAAGCTTCGCGAGATGCGCGGCGTCGACATATACGCTGCCGATGTCGGTAGAGGACAGCACGGCCATGCCACTCCTGCGCATTCAAAAGACACCGGGTTCAGGCCGGCACCGCGACCTTTTCGATCAGTCGGTCGATTACCCGGTCGGCGTTGATATTGTCCGCGTTGGCATCGTAGGACAGTATCAGCCGATGCCGCAGCACGGGATGAATGACGGCGCGCACGTCGTCCGGCGTAACGAAACTGCGTGCCTGCAGCCACGCCTGCACGCGGCTCGCGCGGTCGAGGCCGATCGCGCCGCGCGGACTTGCGCCGACTTCGATCCACTTGCCGAGGTCCGCGTCGAGTTGCGCGCCGTGACGTGTTGCATTGACGATCGACACGATATAGTCGTCGATTGCGGGCGCAACGACATTCTGCCTGATTTGCTCGCGCACCGCGAAGATGATGTCCTGCGACAGCACGGACGGCGCCTCGGCGGGCCCGTTGCTCTCCTGCCGCAGCAGGCGCAGCATCGCGACTTCACTGTCCGGCGACGGATAGTCGATCAGCACTTTGAGAAGAAAGCGGTCCATTTGCGCTTCGGGCAATGGATAAGTGCCTTCCTGTTCAATCGGATTTTGCGTGGCCATGACGAGAAAAAGCGCGGACATGCGGTGCGTTTTTCCCGCCACTGAAATTTGCCGCTCTTCCATGGCTTCGAGCAATGCGGATTGAACCTTGGCCGGTGCGCGGTTGATTTCGTCCGCGAGAATCAGATTACCGAAAATGGGACCCGGTTGAAAACTGAGCGTGCGTTCGCTGCCCGATTGCAGCAGCGTCTCCGCGCCGGTAATGTCCGACGGCAATAAATCCGGCGTGAACTGGATCCGGCTCATGGTTGCCGCGAGCCGTGTGGCGATGGCCTTGACCGTGCGCGTTTTGGCGAGTCCCGGCAGACTTTCGAGAAGCACGTGACCGTCGGCGAGCAATGCAATCAAAACCTGCCGAACCACGGACTGCTGGCCCACGACCGCCTGATTCACACTCGCTTCGAACTGCAGAACGGTGTCGCGCATCGTGCTTTCTCTCTCCAGTCATTTATGTCAATCTGATTGGACGACCCGAATGCCCATGCCCGCTGTCAGACACGTTAATGCAATGGTCCGCATTCGTCAAAGTGTCTCACGTGCATGGTTAAAAAAAGATATGAAATGTCGTCAAAAAATTGCTACTCTGCAACTGCTTGTTTGCGCGAGTGCAGCATCGTTACTCTGTATCGCTAAGCTTGTCCCAGTCTTGAAATGCTAGGCTTGAAATAAAGAGTCGACCGTCATATACGACGACCCGGCCGTTTCACTCCATGAGAGAAAAGATGACGAGTGCAAGAGATCGAGGGCCCGCGAAGTTGTCACACCCGTCGTCACGCCTGTCGTCACACCAGCACGGGGCGGCCGCAACCACTCTCTCGCGTTCCGGTGGCATGCGCAAACTTTTGCTATGGGGCACCCTGCTCGTCATGCTCCCTGCTTGTGTCGGCGCCGCAGTCAGTTGGGCCTTCACGCCGCACACCCCCGCTCATTCGGCCATCGTCCTCGGCGATGGCACGCATGGCCCGCTCGGCATGGCGTGGGTGCCAGGCGGACAGTTCCTGATGGGTAGCGACGCCAAACAGGCGCAACCCAACGAGCGTCCCGCGCACAAGGTCAAGGTGCATGGCTTCTGGATGGACCGCCATCACGTCACCAACGCCGAATTCCGCCGTTTCGTCGAAGCCACCGGCTACGTCACCACCGCAGAGAAGAAACCCGACTGGGACACGCTGAAAGTCCAGTTGCCGCCCGGCACGCCCCGCCCGCCCGAGAGTGCGATGGTGGCGGGTGCCATGGTATTCGTCGGCACCAACCGCCCTGTGCCGCTAGACGATTATTCGCAATGGTGGCGCTATGTGCCGGGCGCCGACTGGCGTCATCCGACCGGGCCGGACAGCAACATCATCGGTAAAGACGATCATCCGGTGGTTCAGGTCTCCTACGAAGACGCGCAGGCTTATGCGAAATGGGCCGGCAAGCGCTTGCCGACCGAAGCCGAATGGGAATTCGCCGCGCGCGGCGGTCTAGAACAGGCCACGTATGCCTGGGGCGAACAGTTCTCGCCTGACGGCAAACAGATGGCCAATGTGTGGCAAGGCCAGCAGCCGCAGTCTTTCCCGGTCGTCAATCCGAAAGCCGGCGGCGCGCTCGGCACGAGCCCGGTAGGCAGTTTTCCGGCCAACGGCTACGGCCTTTCCGACATGACCGGCAACGCGTGGCAATGGGTTGCCGACTGGTACCGCGCGGATCAGTTCCGACGCGAGGCGGTGAGCACCAGCGCGATCGACAACCCGGCAGGCCCGCGCGATTCGTGGGACCCCGCCGACCCGGGCGTCCCCGTCGGCGCGCCCAAGCGCGTGACACGCGGCGGCTCGTTCCTCTGCAACGAAACCTATTGCCTGAGCTACCGGCCCAGCGCGCGACGCGGCACCGACCCCTACAACAGCATGTCGCATCTGGGCTTCCGGCTGGTGATGGACGAAGACACGTGGAAGGAAGCCGGTGCCCGCCAGGCGTCGGCAAAAGCCGCCGGCGCGCCCGGCATCCCTGGCGGTTAGCGTACTGAACTGTTGTACTGGACTGTTGGTGAAACCCTGTGTTTCGCGCCTGCGATCTGTCGGCGCGCGTTGCGATTGACCGTGTGATCGAACCGGAGCCCGGATGCACCTGCGCCATCAGTCTGTGTGGTCGAGCCGTGCCTTGCGCCTGATACGCGTAGCGTGCGTTGCATTCAGTCTCGCGGGCTGCGCCGCGCCGCACGACGGCGTCGCACCCTCCCCAACGACAGCGAGCAATCCTGCCGCCGCATTGCCCTCATGGCGTGACACGCCCGCGAGACAGGCAATCCAGTCGTTCGTTGCCGACGTGACCCGTGAAGGCTCGCCGTCGTTCGTGCCGCCTGCGGAGCGTATCGCCGTATTCGACAACGACGGCACGCTGTGGAGCGAACAGCCGCTGTATTTTCAGTTCGTCTTTATGCTGGAACAGGTAAAGGCGGCCGCACCGCAGCACCCCGAGTGGAAAAACATCCCGGCCTTCAAGGCGCTCATGGCGAAAGACTACGGGGCGCTCGCGAGCCAGCAGAAAGCGTTGTTGCAACTGGTCGCGCTCGCCAATAGCGGCATGACCGTCGACGACTACGACAAGTCCATCCGCGCGTGGCTGGCAAGCGCACGCCATCCGAAATTCGGCCGGCCCTATACCGACCTCGTTTATCAGCCGCAACGGGAATTGCTCGCCTACCTGCGCGCCAACGGCTTCAAGACCTTCATCGTTTCGGGCGGCACGATCGAGTTCATGCGGGTCTGGGCCGAAAAGGCTTATGGCATTCCGCCCGAGCAGGTGATCGGCTCCAGCCAGGTCGTGCAGTACGAAGTGCGCAACGGCCAGCCCGTTCTCGTGCGCGAGCCGAAACTCGATTTCGTCGATGACGGGCCCGGCAAGCCCGTCGGCATCTATCGCAACATTGGACACAAGCCCATTCTCGCGTTCGGCAACTCCGACGGCGATCTGCAGATGTTGCAGTACACGGCCGCGAGCCCTCGCCGGCATCTCGCGTTGCTCCTGCACCACGACGACGCCGTGCGGGAATTCGCTTACGACCGCGCGTCGAAAGTCGGCAAGCTGGACAAGGCGTGGGACGAAGCCGTCGCCGACGGCTGGACGGTGGTGAGCATGAAAGACGATTGGCAAACCGTCTTTCCCGCACCGCAGCAGTGAGCGGCGGCAAGAAGCGGCGCGCGGCAAGTTCAGGCCGTGGGCTGCCGGCGGCCGACGAGGGGCGACCCCATCACGCGGAGCAATGCGTGACGGGTGGATAAGAGTCAACTCCATTGGAGCGACACGATGACAAACCTGTTGAAACGAGGGCGTTACGCGTTGGGGGCTGGCGCATTAGCCCTTGCCGCGTTCGGTGCGGTGATTTTTCCATCCATCAACGCGCCGGCCCAAACCCAACCGGCGGCCAAACCCGCTCCTACGAGCGCGCCACAACCGGCCGCGAAGTCTTCGGCCAAGCCGAACATTCTCGTGATTTTCGGCGATGACATCGGGCAGGCGAACATCAGCGCCTACACGCGCGGCGTGGTCGGTTACAGAACACCGAATATCGATCGCATTGCTAATGAAGGCATGATCTTCACGGATTACTACGCCGAGAACAGTTGTACGGCCGGCCGCTCTTCGTTCATCACCGGTCAGTCGCCGTTGCGCACCGGACTGTCCAAAGTCGGCGCACCGGGCGCGCCAGTCGGCTTGCAAAAGGGCGACATGACTATCGCCCAGGCGCTCAAGCCGCTCGGCTATGCAACCGGCCAGTTTGGCAAGAACCACCTTGGCGACAAGAACGAGTACCTGCCGACCAATCACGGCTTCGACGAGTTCTACGGCAACCTGTATCACCTGAACGCGGAAGAAGAACCGGAGCGCCCCTATTGGCCGAAGGACAAGAACGATCCCTACGTGAAGAACTTCTCGCCGCGCGGGGTGATTCATAGCACCTCGGACGGCAAGGTTCAGGACACCGGCCCGCTCACCACGAAACGCATGGAGACCATCGACGACGAAACCGGCGCGCACGCGGAGGAATTCATCCGCAAGCAGGTGAAGAACGGCACGCCTTTCTTCGTCTGGATGAACTTCACGCGCATGCACGTCTTCACCCACGTGCGTCCCGAGTTCAGGGGCAAGAGCGGCATGCCCGGCAACGAATATGCCGACGGCATGTGGGAGCACGACCAGGACGTCGGCAAACTGCTCAAGCTGCTGGATGACCTGAACATTTCCAGGAACACCATCGTCGTCTACACGACCGACAATGGCCCGAATCAGTTCTCGTGGCCCGACGCGGCGACCACGCCGTTCCGCAGCGAAAAGGACTCCAACTGGGAAGGCGCGTTCCGCGTACCGGCCATGGTGCGATGGCCGGGGCATATCAAGGCCGGCGAGACCTCTAACGGCATGTTCTCCGGGCTCGACTGGTTTCCGACGCTGCTGGCCGCCGCGGGAGACGGCGGCGTGAAGGACCGGTTGCTGAAAGGCTGGGCGCCTAAGGCGGGAGGCACGAGCTTCAAAAACCATCTTGACGGGTACAACCAGTTGCCGTTCCTGACTGGACAGACGACCCAGGACCCGCGCACGGAGTTCTTCTACTTCGACGACGACGGACAATTGGTCGCGATGCGCTGGGATCAGGATGGCAACGCCTGGAAGGCGGTATTTTGCGAGCAGCGTGCCAAGGGCAACCTCGACATCTGGCAGGACCCGCTCGTCTGCTTGCGGCTGCCCAAGCTGTTCAACCTGCGCATGGATCCTTATGAACGGGCGGACATCACCTCGGATCAATACAACGACTGGGTGACGAAGAACGTTTACCTGAACGGCATAGCGACGCTCAAAGCATCGGCATTCCTGCAGACCTTCGTCGATTACCCGCCGAGCCAGCGGCCCGCGAGCTTTAGCGTGGACGGTGTGCGTCGGCAGGTCGACAAGAAGATCGACGAGTCGTTCAAGAAGCGCGGCCTCGAGTAATACGTTTCAGCAGGCGCCGCACTTGCCGGCTTCCATTGGCATGTGCGGCGCGTTTACGCTTCGGTTTTCAAGTCCATTCACCTCGTCTCCACGCACTGCATCCGCGCACATTATCCGATGACCCAAACGTTGGCTCACCGCGCCAAAAGCTCACGCCGAGAGCGTCGCGCACAAGAACGCGCACAGCGTCGCGCCGATCCGCGTGAACATGGGCCGGCCGACACGAACAGTCGCTCTGCTTCGCCTGCTTCTCCTGCATTGCCGATTGCGTGGCCGATGCTCCTGCTGTTTGCATCGGGCGCGGCGTCACTGATTTACCAGGTGCTGTGGATCAAGCAATTGGCGCTCGTCGTGGGCGTCGACGTGCAGGCGGTCACGACCGGTGTGAGCGCATTCTTCGCCGGTCTCGCGCTGGGCGGCTGGCTCCTCGGCAGGTTCGCCGATCGCATCTCGCGGCCGTTGCTGCTTTACGCCGCGCTGGAAGGCGGCGCGCTACTGCTGGCGGTAGCCGGCACCATTGCGCTAGCGCACGCGGCCGCGCCGTTCGCATGGCTGCAGGATCGCGCCGGGCCGCTCGCCTGGGCGTTGCCGTTCGCGCTGGTCGGCCTGCCTGCCGTGCTGATGGGCGGCACGCTGCCGGTGTTGATGCGCGCGCTGGGCACTCGCGCGACACGGCTCGGCCGCGCCGGCGCGCGTCTGTATGCGGCCAATACGGGTGGTGCGATTGCGGGCACACTCACCGCCGCCTTCGTGCTGATTCCGTTACTTGGCGTGCAAGGCAGCGCGTTCGCGGCCGCCGGGTTGAACGCGCTGGCCGCATTGGCTGCACTGCTCATTGGCCGTTTCGCTTCTGCACGCGAATCTGTCGATGGACAACCGCTCGAAACGGCCTCTGCCGATGAAACAGCAGTCGACCGGGCCGCGCCCGGCGCACGCCTCGCCGTCGTCCTCTATGCGTTCGCCGGCGGCATCGCGCTGGGTTACGAGGTCGTGTGGTCCCAACTGATCGTCCAGTTCATCAGCACCCGCAGTTTCGCTTTCGCGATCGTGCTCGCCACGTATCTACTCGGGCTGACGCTCGGCAGCGCGCTCAGTTCGCGCCATGTCGATCGCGCGCGCGATCCGTGGGGCATGTTCGCGCTGCTGATCGTGGCCGCCGGACTCGTCGCGCTGCTGGAAGTGGCCGCGTTGGGCGGGTGGCTGCTCCAATGGCAAAGCCTCGCGCGCGAGGCAACCTTCTCCGCCACCGGCAGCCTCCTCGCCGCCATGTGCGCGGGCTTTGCGGTCGCGGCTGCGTGCGTCGTTTTCGTGCCCACGCTGTTGCTTGGAGCGGCGTTCCCATTCGCGTTGCGCGTGAGCGTGGATGCCCGGCACACTGGCCGCGATGTCGGCGCCGTGCTGGCGCTCAACACCGCGGGCGGTATCGCGGGCACGCTGCTCGCCGGCTTCCTGCTCGTGCCGGTACTCGGGCTGGTTCGTGCGCTTGCGGTGCTCGCAGTGCTCGCCGGCGCAGTGGCCGCCGTGGCCGTGTGGCGCGGTCAGGGCGTGCGGCGTGGCGCCCGCTGGTCCGTGCCGGTATTGGTCGCGGCCACCCTGTGTGCCGTGCTGCTCACGCCGGCGGATCGTCTCGCCAGCCTGCTCGCCGCCGCACGCGGCGGCACGCTGATCTCCTACGAGGAGAGTGCGGGCGGTACCGTGGCTGTGGTTGCACAGGGCGCGGGCCAGAAGCAGTTCCGGCGCCTCTACATTCAGGGCGTTTCCAATTCCGGCGACGCGATGACCTCGTTGCGCTACATGCGTCTGCAAGCGCTCCTGCCACTGCTGATTCACCGCGATACGCCGCGCAGCGCGCTTGTCATCGGACTCGGCACGGGCATCACCGGTGGTGCGTTGCTCACGTGGCCTCGCCTCGAACAACGCGTGGTCGCCGAGTTGCTGCCTGCGGTCGTACGCGCCGCGCCGCAGTTCAAAGGCAACTACGATATCGGCACTGACCCGCGCGTCGACATTCGCCTGCGCGACGGACGGCGCGAGCTGCTACGCAGCAGCGAACGTTACGACCTGATCACGCTCGAACCACCGCCGCCCTCGGCGGCCGGCGTGGTCAATCTCTACTCGTCGGATTTCTACCGACTGGCGGCCTCGCGTCTGCGCACGGACGGTATCGTCGCGCAGTGGCTACCGCTGCCGACCCAGAACGAAGACGACACGCGCTCCTTGATCCAGAGCTTCATCCAGGTGTTTCCGTATGCCGCGCTATGGACCACCGAGTTGCACGAGATGATGCTAATCGGCTCGATGCAGCCGATCGAACTGGATGTGCCGCGCATCGAGTCGCGCTTTGCTCAACCGCAGGTGGCGGCGTCGCTGCGCGAGGTCGGCGTGGCCACGCCGGCGGCGCTGCTCGCGACCTGGATCACCGATCGCGCCGGCCTCGCGTATTACACCGCGGATGCCCTACCCGTGACCGATGACCGGCCACGCATCGAATACGCGGCGTGGGTGCGGCGCGACGCTTTTCCGGACACGCTCGCTCACCTGCTCGCGCTTCGCGGCGAACCGCCGTTGTTGCACGCCGATGACAAGTTCCGCGCGGCCTTGAACGCCGAGCGCGGCGCGCTGCAAAGCTTCTATGCCGCGGGCCTCGACGCATACCGCGGCGAACGTGATGCATGGTCTCGCGATATTGGCGAGGCATTGCAGGCGCAACCGGACAATCCCTACTTCCGTTGGTTCGTCGGCGACGAACCGTAGAGCCGCACGAGGGAGCCTCAGCATCGTTCTGTTGATGCGGTGGCCCACTCACCGCTATTAAAAGAAAAGGACCTTACGTGCGACTACTGAACCGTATAGCCTTTTCCTTGCATGCAGGAGTCGTAAGCGCGCCAATATGTGCTCATTGCCGACTGCTGGTTAGCCTGCGCCGTTTGCACTTGCGCGGCTTGTTGCTGACGATTGCGCAGGCCACCGGCCACCGCACCAGCGGTCGCACCAACTGCGGCGCCATGTCCTGCATTGTTATTACTCACGTCGCCAACGATTGCGCCCGCCGCCGCTCCACGAGCCGCACCGCGAACGCGCGCGCCTGTCGGCCCCGATTGTGGCGCAGGTGTTTGCGCGACCACGGCCGGGTCGATGCCGGTGCTTTGCTTTGCCCATGAGTAGCAGGCTCCATCGTCCGAGGTCTGCTGCTGTTGGCTTTGTCCATGCGCGGGATAGACGGACGGTTTTTGCGCGAGCGCGAGCGCGCTCATACTGGCCATGAACACCACGGCGATTCGTTTCATAGAGGTCTCTCATTGGATTGAGCGTTCGAGCAGCAGTCCGCGCCGCGGATCGAGCGGCGTGCGGATGTATCAGGCAACCCCGCATATACGTCGCCACTTGGTCACTTCGCCGATCTGCGGCGAGGGAACGGTAGATTAGCTGACAGGGTGCCGAAAACGCTCAACGAAAATGAGTTTTCACATTTATCGATTGATATCGAGCTGCGCTAATATTTCGTCGTCCC
This sequence comes from Paraburkholderia sp. RL17-381-BIF-C, assembly GCF_046026435.1. Taxonomy (NCBI): domain Bacteria; kingdom Pseudomonadati; phylum Pseudomonadota; class Betaproteobacteria; order Burkholderiales; family Burkholderiaceae; genus Paraburkholderia; species Paraburkholderia sp. RL17-381-BIF-C. Next base: position 60,768 of record NZ_JARESX010000028.1, read on the forward strand.
GCGCAATCGAAACCGCAAACGAAACGGGCACAGGCTGAGTCAATATGTATCTTGACCCCGCCTGGCTACCCGGCGACGATCTCACAGTTCCTCAAGCGACCTATGAAACCTGTGCACGAAACGCAAGAACATTGTTGGATAGGCTGAAGGTCGGCAAAAGCGCCACATGCGCCACGCCGCGCCACGCCGCGCCACGCCGTTAATCCAACAACAAGAGAAACTCAACAAGAATTTATTTGAACAAAAGATTGCACAATTCGTGGGAAAAGGTTTATTAATCTTGCCATCATGCGCGGGCTGTCTGCAACACGATTCGGAGTCCGTTCGAAGCGCGATTGTCGCGGAACCTGCGCGGATCTCGAGCAGCAGTCCGCTGCACTGGTTAGCACCGCCACCCATGGCCGATCGCTTCCCAGTGGTTTCCGATGTGGATGTCTCACGCACCGCACCCGTGCGCCATATACAACTTCCAACAGGGGAGACTTGATCGTGAATCGCTCCAGGGCATACCAGAGAAGATCGCGGATTCTTTTAGCCACACTCACCGTATTGGCCGCCGCACCGTTGCTCCTCGAGGTCGCGGTGCCTGCCGCATACGCGCAGGCGCCGGCAAAAATTTCGAACCAGCAACTGGACTCGCTCACGGCGCCAATCGCGCTCTATCCGGACGCCCTGCTCGCCCAGGTGCTGATGGCGTCCACCTTTCCGCAAGACGTGCCGGCGGCGGAGGCATGGGCGAAAGCCAATCCGAATCTCAAGGGTGACGACGCCGTGAAGGCAGTGGGGTCCGAGCCGTGGGATCCGAGCGTGCAATCGCTGGTGGCGTTTCCGCAAGTGCTGGCCACCATGGCGTCGAAACCCGACTGGGTCACGCAACTGGGCAATGCCTTCCTCGCTCAACCGAACGACGTGATGGACTCGGTGCAGCGTTTGCGCAAGCAGGCGCAGCAGGCCGGCAACCTGCAAACCAACCAGCAGCAGAAAGTGGTGGTCGAGCAGAGCACCATCCAGATCGTGCCGGTGAACCCGCAGGTCGTCTACGTCCCGACCTACAACCCCACGGTCGTCTACGGCGCGTGGCCGTATCCAGCCTATCCACCTGTGTATGTTCCGCCTCCGCCGGGCTACGCGGTGGCGAGCGGCCTCGCCGCAGGACTCGCGTTCGGTGCCGGCGTGGCGATCACCAGTTCGCTGTGGAGCAACGTCAACTGGAACAATCACAGCGTCAATATCAACGTCAATCAGTACAACAACATCAATGTGAATCGCCGGCTCGACGTGAACAGCAGCACGACGAACTGGAACCGTAATGCGTCGGTCAATCGCAACACCACAGCCAACGTGGGCAGCGCGCAGCGCGACGCGTATCGCGGGCGCGATACGTCGGCCTCGCGTGCACAGGCGCAGCAAACGCTGCAGAACCGCACCGGCCAGAACCTGGGCGGAACCGCAAGTGAGCGCGTGCAGGGTATCCAGCATGGCGGCAACAATGCCGCCAACGTTCGCAACAACGCGCAAAACGTGAACCGCGACAACGCGCTGCGCGGCGCGGGTGACGGCGGCGCCGCGAAGCAGGACATGCAGCGCGGGCAAGCAAGCCGCCAACAGTTGGCGAACAACCGCGGCGGCAGTCCCGGCGCGAATGGCGGTGGTCAGCAGCGTGGCGGCAATCTGGGCGCGGGAGGCGGCGGCGAGCGTGCCGGCGGCGGCTTCGGTGCGGGCGGCGGTGGCGAGCGCGCCGGCGGCGGCTTTGGCGCGGGCGGCGGTGGGCAGCAGCGCGGCGGCGGGTTGGGTGCGGGTGGCGGCGGCCAGCGTCACCTCGGCCGGCAACGTTGAACCGATCTCACAGGAGCCGCTCATGATCCGTATCCATACATTCCAGACCTTCGGCGCACGTCTTGCCGACACGCTTCCTCGCGCCTTCGGCGCTCTCAAGCCACGCTTTGCCGGCAGCGCACTCGGGCTTGCCGCGCTGATGCTCGGCGCGTCGGCGGCGCACGCGCAAGCCGTGTATCCGACAGCGGATGCCGCGGCCAGCGCTTTCGTCAACGCGCTTTCCAGCAACGACGACACCGCGATGCAGCATGTGCTCGGCAAGGATTTCACGCACTTCATTCCCACCAAAAACGTAGGCGAAGACGATATCTACGAGTTTCTCGGAGCGTGGGCAGCAGGACACCAGATCGTCGACGATCCGGCGCCGCTCAACGGTCGCGCGAGTAAGCATCTTTCGGTCGGCAACAGTGGCTGGACGCTGCCGATTCCGCTCGTGCAAGCGGCCAATGGCTGGCGCTTCGATCCCGCTGCCGGCCGCGACGAAATCATGACGCGCCGCATTGGCCGCAATGAGCGCGCGGCAATGCTGACCTCCCTCGCCTATCTCGATGCGCAACACGACTACCAGGCATTGAACCAGCACTACGCGCAACACATTCTCAGCACGCCGGGTCAGCACGACGGCTTGTACTGGCCCACTGCGGAGGGTGAACCGGCAAGCCCGCTTGGCCCGCTTGCCGCGGCAATGCCGCATGGCGGCTCCGTTTCGAAGGAGGGTTATCACGGCTATCACTTCCGCATTCTGAGCGCGCAAGGGCCGCATGCGAAAGGCGGCAGCCAGAACTACATCGAGAACGGCACGATGACGAAGGGCTATGGCCTTATTGCGTGGCCCGCCGAGTATGGCAAGACGGGCGTGATGAGTTTTATCGTCAATCAGGACGGGCAGATTTATCAGAAAAATCTCGGGCCTCAATCGGCACGTACCGCGACCGCGCTCAAATCGTTCGATCCGGACCCGTCGTGGGAGGCCGTGCAGCCCTGAACGGGGCATCCGCGTCGCCGGCGCCACCCAGCGTGTGGCGCCTCGCGCGTCGCGCCCGGGGCGAAGAATGAACGCGGGGTGAACGCGAGATGAACTCGCGGCGAACACGGGGTGAACGCGGCTCGGCAGTTCGCCCCGCATCCCATTCAGGAGCGCGTGGCGAGCTGGAGCCAGGACGCAGCCAGTCACGCTTCGGAGCCCAGTCATGAATAGCCCGCAAGAACCCGTCCTCCCCCCCGATTTGCCCGATCCTGACATTGCGCCGCGGCGCAGTTGGCTGCCCTCGCTCGTCTGGGTCGTGCCATTGATCGCGGCGTTGATCGGTATCGCGCTTGTCGTCAAGTCCTTCACCGAACGCGGCCCGGCGATCGCGATCGTCTTCGAGAACGCCGAAGGTCTCGAACCCGGCAAAACCCAGGTCAAATATAAGGACGTGGAAATCGGTTCGGTCAAGGCGATCACCCTGTCGAAGGATCAAACGCACGTGGAAATCGCCGTGCAACTCACCAAGCAGGCGGAAAACTTCGCGGTCAAGGACACGCGCTTCTGGGTCGTTCGACCACGCGTCGGCGCCACGGGCGTGTCGGGCATCGGCACGCTGCTCTCGGGCGCGTATATCGGCGTGGACGTTGGCCGCTCCAAACAAACGCAAACCCACTTCGTCGGACTCGAAACGCCGCCCCCCATCACCACCGACCAGAAAGGCCACCGCTTCATCCTGCATGGCGATTCGCTCGGCTCGATCGACATCGGCTCGCCGATCTTTTACCGGCGCGTGCAGGTGGGGCAGGTCTACGGCATCTCGCTCGACAAGGACGGCACAGGCGTGACCATGCAGGTGTTCGTCGCCGCGCCGTACGACCAGTACGTCGGCACCAATTCGCGCTGGTGGCATGCAAGCGGCGTCAATGTCCGGCTCGACGCGTCCGGCTTCGTCGTCAACACGCAGTCGCTCGCAGCCATTCTGGTCGGTGGCCTCGCATTCCAGACGCCGCCGGGGCAGCCGATGGGCGTGCAAGCACCGGAGAAGACCGACTTCCGCCTCGCCTCCGACGAGACGGACGCCATGCGCGCGCCAGACGGCGCACCGGTGCGCGCCGTGATGAATTTCAACCAGTCGTTGCGAGGGCTTTCCGTGGGCGCGGTGGTCGACTTCCGCGGCATCGTGCTGGGTCAGGTGACGGACATTGGTGTCGAGTACGATCCGCAGACGCAGAGCTTCACGATGCCGGTGACGCTGGACCTGTATCCGGACCGACTCAGACGGCGCGCCCGCAGCCAAACGATGCCGCAGGCCCGTTCGACCGCCAGCCACGACCTGCTGCGCCGTCTCGTCGAGCGGGGCCTGCGTGGCCAGTTGCGTACCGGCAACTTGCTGACGGGCCAGTTATATATCGCGCTCGACATTTTCCCGAAGGCGGCGCCTGTCAAGTTCGATGGCAGCATCGAGCCGGTCGAACTGCCGACCATTCCGAATACGCTCGACGCGCTACAGGTGCAGGTGGCCGATATCGCGAAGAAACTCGACCGGGTTCCGTTCGATCAGATCGGCGCGAACCTGAACACGTCGCTGAAAAACGCCGACGCGCTGTTCAATCGGCTGAACACCGAAGTCGTGCCGCAGGCGCGCGACACGCTCGCCGCCGCAAGGCAGACCTTCGGCTCGGCGGAGGCGACTTTGCAGCGCGACTCGCCGTTGCAGTCGGATGTGCACCAGGCGCTGCAGGAATTGACCCGCACGCTGCAATCGCTGAACGCGCTGGCGGATTATCTGGAGCGTCATCCTGAATCGCTCGTGCGCGGCAAAACTGGAGACAAGCCATGACATCGGCGCTGCTGAGACTGTTTACCCTGCCCTACAACCCAACCAGCCCGGACTATTCCGCCTCGCCGAACACCTCACACTGACGAACAGCCGCAAGCTCATCGCCCGCCCGCAACCACCCACAACCGCCCGTGACAACCCGCCAATCTGGCCGCATTGCCCGCTAGAATGACCGGCTTTGCCCGCTTCAGGCGCGCCACAAGGCAAAATACGGGTTTTGCGCGCGCCAACCGCGCCGCGCTCCCCGATCAATCAGACGTCGGCGACCGGCATGCCGCCCGCCTTTGCCAACCCGCACAACGACGGCCGACGCAGGCCCGGCGCGGCTTCGCGGCCCGTCGCGTGCGGCGCAGCCAGGACAGCTCGTCCTTTAACAGAGCACCTCAGGAGCATTTATGACCGATTCGAACCCATCCTTCCTCGGCAGGATTTCCCTGGCCGTGAGCACGTTCTTCCGCATTCTCGGCGATGGCGAATTCGCCGCCGGCGTCTTGCGTTTGCGCGAGGGCAACGCTGCCGCCAGCGCCGCGCCCGTAGCGGCACCGGCACCCGCGCCGGCGCCCGCCCCCACGCCGAAGCCCGCGCCCACGCCGAAGCCCGCGCCCGTGCTGAAAGAAGCCAGCCCCGACGCCGCCCTGCAACTGCTCGGCCTGCTGCAACGCGACGCGCGTTTCATCGATTTCGTCGAGGAAGACATCAAGAGCTACAGCGACGCCGACATCGGCGCGGCCGCGCGCCTCGTGCACGACGGTTGCCGCGCGACGCTGCGCGAGCACTTCACGATCCGCCCGGTGCGTGACGAAGCCGAAGGCAGCCGCGTCACGCTGGCCGAAGGTTTCGACGCCGCCTCGATTCGCCTGACCGGCAATGTGGTCGGCCGCGCGCCGTTTAACGGCAGCATCAGCCATCGCGGTTGGCGGGTCGAGGAAGTGCGTCTGCCGAAGCTCGCGGACAGTCACAACGCCAAGGTGATCGCACCGGCCGAGGTGGAGCTATGAGCGACGCACGCCAGTCACGTTACGCCATCGGCATCGATCTCGGCACCACGCATTGCGCACTCTCCTATGTGGACACGAGCGCGAGCGACGGCGAAAAAACCACCCAGGGCGTGCTGCCGATCGCCCAGCTCACGGGTCCGGGCGCGATCGACAACCTCGATCTGCTGCCCTCGTTTCTCTATCTGCCGCATCCGGACGAACTCGCCTCGGGCGACCTCTATCTGCCGTGGACCGGCCAGCGCGAATACGCGGTCGGCGAGTTCGCCCGCAGCCGCGGCGCGGCCACGCCGATCCGGCTCGTGTCGAGCGCGAAAAGCTGGCTGTGCCATCCGGGCGTCGACCGGCGCGCCGCGATCCTGCCCAACGACGCGCCACCTGAAGTCGCACGCGTCTCGCCGCTCGAAAGCTCGGTGCGCTATCTGACGCACTTGCGCGAAGCGTGGGACCACGCACATCCCGACGCGCCGTTCAGCGAGCAGGACATTACGGTGACGATCCCGGCATCGTTCGATCCGGCCGCACGCGAACTGACCGCCGAAGCGGCCGAGGCCGCCGGCTACGGCAGCATGACGCTGCTGGAAGAACCGCAAGCCGCGCTGTATAGCTGGATCCAGAAGAGCGGCGGCCAGTGGCGCAAGCAGGTCAAGGTCGGCGACATCATTCTCGTGGTGGACGTGGGCGGCGGCACGACCGACCTGTCGCTGATCGCCGTGATCGAGCGCGAAGGCAATCTCGAACTGCATCGCGTCGCGGTGGGCGAACACATTCTGCTCGGCGGCGACAACATGGACCTCGCGCTCGCGCACGTGGTCGCGCGCAAGCTGGCGGCGGCCGGCACCCAGGCCGACGCGTGGCAACTGCGCGCCCTCACCTATGCATGCCGCTCGGCCAAGGAAACGCTGCTCAGCGACCCGGCTACCGACACCGTGCCGCTCGTCGTGCCGAGCCGCGGCTCGAAGCTGATCGGCGGCTCGATCCGCACCGAACTCACGCGCTCCGAATTGACCCAGACGATTCTCGAAGGCTTCTTCCCGCAAGTGGAGAGCGCCGCGCGTCCGGTGAGCCGCGCGCGCGCCGGTCTGACGCAGCTCGGCCTGCCGTATGCGCAGGACGCTGGCATCACGCGGCACCTCGCGGCGTTTCTCGGCCGTCAGGTGGGCGCGCTCGCCGAACTGGAAGGACTGCGCGACATCGCCACGGCGGAAAACGCGAGTTTCCTGCATCCCACGGCGGTGCTGTTCAACGGTGGCGTGTTCAAGTCGCCGCTGCTGGTCGAACGCATCATGGGCACGCTCAACAACTGGCTCGGCGCGGAAGGCGCGGCGCCGGCGCGGCTGCTCGAAGGCGCCGATCTCGATCTCGCCGTTGCGCGCGGCGCGGCCTATTACGGTTACGTGCGACGCGGCCAGGGCGTGCGGATTCGCGGCGGCACGGCGCGTGCGTACTACATCGCGATCGAATCGGCGATGCCCGCGGTGCCCGGTCTCGAACCGCCGATCCAGGCGCTGTGCGTCGCGCCGTTCGGCATGGAAGAAGGCACCGAGGCCGAGCTGCCCGCGCAGGAATTCGGCCTGGTGGTCGGCGAGCCGGTGCATTTCCGCTTCTTCGGGTCGTCGGTGCGGCGTCAGGATCAGGTCGGCACGCTGCTCGACTTCTGGGGCCCCGAGGAATTGCAGGAGCTCGAAGAGATTCAGGCAACGCTGCCCGCCTCTGGCCGCACCGCCGGCGAAGTGGTGCCGGTGAAGCTGCATGCGCGCGTCACCGAAGCGGGCACGCTCGAACTCGAAGCCGTGCCGCGCGGCACTGACGAGCGCTGGAAAGTCGAGTTCGACGTGCGCGGCAACGCGAATGCATGAATGAGATGAAGCGGTACAGCGTCGGTATCGATCTCGGCACCAGCAACACGGTGCTCGCCTATGCGGAGGCGGGGTCGCAGCTCATTCGCGTCTTCGAGATCGAACAACTGGTAAGTCCCGGCGAAGTGGCCGCGCGGCCTCTGTTGCCCTCGGTGCGCTACCACGCGGCGCAGGGCGAACTGAACCCCGGCGATCTGCAATTGCCGTGGTCCAGTGCGGATCAAACCGGCGCTCGGACAAAAGCGCACGCAGAAGCTCAAGCAAACGCCCAAGCCGAACCACCGCCCGTCGTGATCGGCCGGCTCGCGCGCCTGCTAGGCGCTCAGGTGCCGGGGCGGCTCGTGACGAGCGCGAAGAGCTGGCTCTCGCATGCATCGGTCGACCGCGTCGCGCCGATCCTGCCGTGGGGCGCTGCCGACGATGTCCTCAAAGTCTCGCCGGTCGAAGCCAGCGCGAGCTATCTGGCGCACGTGCGCGCGGCCTGGAACCACCGTTTTCCGGACGCGCCGCTCGAGACTCAGGACGTGGTGCTGACGGTGCCGGCTTCTTTCGACGAAGGCGCACGCGCACTGACCGTGCAAGCCGCGCGCATGGCCGGCCTGCACAATCTGAAGTTGCTGGAAGAGCCGCAAGCGGCGTTCTACGACTGGCTGTTTCATCATCGCGAGCGGCTTGCAAGCGAGCTCGCAAACACCCGCCTCGTCCTGATCTGCGACGTGGGCGGCGGCACCACCGACCTCACGCTGATCGAAGTCGGCCTGAAAGACGGCGAGCCGCAGCTCACGCGTATCGGCGTGGGCAATCATCTGATGCTCGGCGGCGACAATATGGATCTGGCGCTCGCGCATCTGGTGGAAGCGCGGCTGCCGGGCGCGGACCAGGCGAGCGGGCGCGCGCGTTTGTCGGCGGCGAGCCTGTCGCAACTGGTCGAGCGTTGCCGCAACGCAAAGGAACAGCTGCTCGGCCCGCAGGCGCCCGACTCGACGTCGATCACCCTGCTCGGCGCGGGCGCGAAGCTGATCGGCGGCGCACGCACGGTGCAGGTCACGCGCGATGAGGTCGAGCGGATCATCGTCGACGGCTTCTTTCCGGCGGTGGCGTCGCACGAACGGCCCGGCAGGCCGCGTGGCGCGATCGTCGAATTCGGCCTGCCCTATGCGACCGATGCCGCGGTCACGCGTCATATCGCGGCGTTTCTGAACCGCTTCGCGGCGCAGTCGCGTAAAGCGCTGGGCGCGGAGTCGTCCGCCTCGCCGCAACTCGCCGACGAAAACGCGTTGCCCGTGCCCGACACGCTGCTGCTGAACGGCGGCGTGTTCCGCGCCGGCGCGCTCACGCAGCGTCTGGCGAGCACGCTGGGCGCCTGGCGCGGCGAAGCGCTCAACGTGCTGCATAACGACAATCCCGACGTGGCCGTTGCACGCGGAGCGGTCGCCTATTCACTCGCGCGCGCGGGCAACGCGCCGAGAATCGGCGGCGGCTCGCCGCGCAGCTACTTTCTCGTGCTCGACGAAGCCGGCGACGGCAAGCAAGAAGCCGAACCGGTGCCACGCGGCATCTGCCTGCTGCCGCGCGGCACGGAAGAAGGCCACGAGATCCTGATCGCGGATCGCACCTTCGCGTTGCGCCTCGGACATCCGGTGCGTTTTCACCTGGTCTCGTCGAGCGCGGACACGGTGTATCAGCCCGGCGAGCTGATCGATCTCGCAAGCGGCGACTTCGTTCGCCTGCCGCCGATCGCGACCATCGTGCAGCCGCGCGGCGCGAGCACCGCACGCGAAACCGCGGTGCAGATCGCGACGTCGCTCACCGAAGTGGGGACGCTCGAAGTCCACTGCATCGAACTAGGTAATCCCGCGCAGCGCTGGCTGCTCGAATTCCAGTTGCGCCGCGAAGACGCGCAGATGAACTTGACGGCCGATGCCGCGCAAGCCCGCCATCCCGCGCTCGACGAGGCGATCGAACAGATCGACCGCAGCTTCGGTTCGCGCGCGCAGAAGGTCGACCCCAAAGAAGTCAAACGCCTGCGCTCACAACTCGAACACTTGCTGGGCCCGCGCGAAAGTTGGAACAGCGCGTTGCTGCGTGAACTGTTCGGGGCGCTGTGGGAACGCGCGCGGCGTCGGCGCCGCTCGGCGGATCACGAACGGCTCTGGCTGAATCTGGCCGGCTATTGCGTGCGGCCGGGCTTCGGTTATCCGCTCGACGAATGGCGTGTCGAACAACTCTGGTCGCTCTTCGACGACGGCATCCAGTACGTCAACGAAGGCCAGGTCTGGTCGGAATGGTGGACGCTCTGGCGTCGCGCCGCGGGCGGCCTCGACGAGAGCGCGCAACTGCGCGTACTCGACGCGATGGCCTATCTGCAAAAAGCCGCGCAGTCGCGCCACAAGCTGCCGTTCGACGTGGCGAAAACCGGCTTCACCGATATGGTTCGCCTGAGCGCATCGCTCGAACGGATTCCTGTGGAGCGCAAGATTGAACTCGGCGAGTCGGTGCTGGCCCGTTTGAAGAAACCCGCGGAAAATCATCAAAGCTGGTGGGCGGTCGGGCGTATCGGTGCGCGGCGGCCTTTCTACGGCAGCGCGCACAGCGTCGTGCCACCGGAGATCGCCTCGGCGTGGCTCGACGCGATACTCGCGCTCGACTGGAAGAAGGTCGATCCCGCCGCGTTTGCCGCCGTGCAGATCGCTCGCATGACCGGCGACCGCTCGCGTGATTTGCCCGAAGACGTGCGCCGCACGGTGGTGCGCCGGCTCGAAGCGGCCAACGCGCCGCGCGCGTGGATCACGATGGTGAACGAGAGTGTGGAGCTCGATGACGCGGACGAAGGCCGCGTGTTCGGCGAGTCGCTACCGGCAGGGCTGAAACTGATCGCGAGCTGAAACATGCGCGACCGGCGCGGCTCGACGTTTGGGCGCGCTTTCGCCGCAAGTGGGTTCCTGCGGTTCCTGCGGATCTTGATCGCGCGACAGGATCTTCAGGCGCCGGGATTTCATTGAAGCCTGCCGGCGTGTTCAGCAGCGTGCGTCCCGACGCTTCACTACGCCATCGTCACCTGGTTTCTACCGCCATGCTTCGACCGATACAGCGCCCGGTCAGCACTCGCGAAACCATCCCGATACGCGGGCCGTGAGGTTTCGGTAATACGCGTGAGCGTCGCGCCCACGCTCACCGTCACCATGCCGAGCGGCGACGCGCGATGCTCGATCGCCAGATCCTCCACCCCCTGGCGCAGCGTTTCGAGCGTGTTTTCGAGCGCTGCCGGTTCGGCTCGCAGCATCAGCAGGCCGAATTCCTCGCCCCCCATGCGCCCGACGATCACGCGTTCGCCATCGGCCGCCGCCTGCATCACCGAAGCCACTTTGCGCAGGCAGTGATCGCCCGCCTGATGCCCATAAGTGTCGTTGTATTGCTTGAACCAGTCCACGTCGACCACGACCGAACCCATCACGTCGCCATCGCGCGCCTCCTTCCATCGGCGCGTGATGCTTTCCAGCAGGAAACGGCGGTTGTACAACTGGGTCAGCGGATCGATTGCGGTCGCCGTGCGCATCTTCAGATCGTTTTCGATCATTGCGCGCAGGTGATAGAACACGGCCCGTTGTCCTGCATCGAGCCGGCCCGGCGACGGATCCATCGCGCACAATGCGCCGACGATCTCGCCGTTGGGCGCGCGTAGCGCGATCGCCGCATAGAAACGCACGAACGGATGACGCTGCACCAGCATGCATTCGCCGAAACGCGCATCGTCGTGCGCATCCTCGATCACGAACAGCTCGGCGTCGCGCACCGCATAGTCGGCGAGCGAGCGCGCACGCGTGACGAGCGGCATCGCCATGCCGACCTCGGCGCGGTAATGCTGGTACTCCTCGTCGAGCAGCGTGATCGCGGTGATCGCCGCGCCCGTCACGCTCTTGAGGATCTCCGCGGCGTGGGTGAAGCACTCGCGCATCACCTGATCATCATGCAGCAGCCATTCGATCACCGACGATTCCACCTCGGGTTCGCCGGTGGTGGACGGATCGAACTGCATCCGGCTGGACAGACGATCGTTATTGAAGGCGAGTTGCACGGCAGGGTTCCAGAATGTGGTTAGCTCGTGTCAACGGCAGATACTCACCAAACTTGAGTGCGCATGAGCCAGATCAATCCATGCGGGTTCGCGCGGCCACGCGAAGTACAATTCTCGCGCCGTCTTCATGGCCTGTCAGGCCGGCAGCGCGTCTATTCAGCAGACAATTGGACGCGCCGCCGGCAACGTGCCGCCGATCTCCCGTACGATAACCGCCCTGCTTTCATGACCACGACCGCTCCTCATCTGCCGACGAACGACCTGCTCATTACCAACGTGCATCTGTCGGACGGCACGCGCGTCGACGTGTCGATCGCCGCCGGGCGCATCGCCGCGCTCGGTCCGGGCCTCGCGCGCGCGCCGGGCGTCGCAGTCGAGGACGGCGGCGGCGCGCTGCTGTTGCCGGGTTTCGTCGAAGGACATACACACCTGGATAAGACCAACTGGGGCTTGCCGTGGTATCGCAACGAGGTCGGTCCAAAGCTCACCGACCGCATTGAAAACGAACGGCGCTGGCGGGCGCAGAGCGGACATGACGCGGGACAGCAATCGCTTGCGCTCGCCGGCGCGTTCCTGCAGGCGGGTACGACGCGTCTACGCACGCACGTCGATATCGATACCGACGCGGGTTTGCGCCATCTGGAGGGCGTGCTTGCGACGCGCGAAACGCTTGGCGAAGTGCTCGACATGCAGATCGTCGCGTTTCCGCAATCGGGCATGCTTGGCCGTCCCGGCACCGATACGTTGCTCGGCGAAGCCCTGAGTGCGGGCGCCGACGTGCTCGGCGCGCTCGACCCCGCGCTGATCGACGGCGACCCGGTGGCGTCGCTCGATCTGACCTTCGATCTCGCGCAACGGCATGCCAAACCCATCGACATCCATCTGCACGAGCCGGGCGAAATCGGCGCATTCACACTCGGTCTGCTGCTCGACCGGGTTGCCGCGCTGGGTATGCAAGGGCAAGTGGTAGTCAGCCACGCGTTCTGTCTCGGCGCGTTGCCCGAGCGCGAACGCGACAGCCTGCTCGAAAGAATCGCTGACCTGCGCGTGGCGCTCCTCACCACCGCCCCGCCTTCGACCACCGTTCCGCCGCTCAAAACGTGCATTGAAAAAGGTGTGACCTTGTTCGGCGGCAACGACGGCGTGCGTGACACGTGGACGCCATACGGTTCGCCGGACATGCTCGAACGCGCGATGTTGATCGCGATGCGCTACGGCCTGCGCCGCGACGACGACCTCGCCATCGCCTTCGACTGCATCAGCAGCACCGCCGCACGCGCCTGCGGATTCACCGGCTATGGCCTGCACGTGGACGCGCGCGCGGACCTCGTACTGGTGGACGCGGACACGCTCGCACATGCGGTCGTTGCACGGCCGCCGAGGAAGCTGGTAGTGTCGAACGGCCGGGTCGTCACCCGCAACGGGGCGCACGCAAACCACTGACAGTCGCTCAGCGCCGCCGCCCTCATTCGCAAGGGCACGCGCGGCGCAGCGACCCCGCATTGCCACATCGCCTCGCCGTATAGATAAGTACAACGACTCCGGTCGCTCGTCATGCTGCAATGTGTCCGGCGGCGAGATGCTCAGGATCCGACTCCCTGAGTCATCTGCATAAAAAAGCGCCTGGTGCCAGGCGCTTCCTCGATACGGCGACGGCGTGAGTCAAGTCCCGCCGGCGACAACGCTACGCGTCACGGCCGCTCGCCCCGCGCCAACCGCGCCTCGATGTCGTACACCACTGGCATCAGATCCGCGACGCTGTCGATCACATAGTGCGCGCCGGCCGCCTGCAGCTTCTGGATCGCCGCCTGGCGGCGCCATGCGAACTCGTCCGGCGCGAGCGCCTTGACGTCGTCTTCGGCCATGCCGAACGCGTTCCCGCTCACCGCGACACCCACCGCCCACGTGCCGCCATTGATCCCCTCTTCGATGCCGACCTCGGTGTCGTCGACCTTGATCGCATTCTTCGCGCGCCAGACGCCCAGTTCCGGCAGCGTCTTGTAGATCATGTACGGCGACGGCCGCCCTTCCGGCGTATCGCCGGTGCACACGATGCTGTCCGGCGAGAATCCCTGCGCCGCCGCGCCCGGCACGATCTCGGCCATGATCTCGCGCGTATAGCCCGTGGTCGTGCCGATCCGGATATCGTCACTGCGCAGCGCGCTCGCCACGTCGGCGACGCCCGGAATCACCGAGCTGTAGCTTGCCGCCACCGCGATGTTCTTCGGCACGAACACGTCGTACACGGCGTCGATATCCGCTTCACCCGGCACGTGACCGTATTTGTCGGCCCACGCTTGCGCGACGCGCGGCAATGCCATCAGCGCCGTGATATGCGGGCGCTTGGCCATGCCCATCGGCCCCCGCGCCTCATCGATCGTGATCGACACGCCGAACTGCTCGAACGTCTCGACGAAGGCGCCCATCGGCGCCAGCGAACCATAATCGACCACCGTGCCGGCCCAATCGAAAATCACTGCTTTGACGTGCTTCATTTACTTCGATCCTCGGGAGATTCCATCGCGCGCGCAATGCGCCGCGCGTTTTTCATCACGCTCTATCCAGCCGTCCACGCGATACGCGTGCAGGCCTTCTTCTTCAGGCCGCTTCGGCCAATCTCTTGCGTTCTTCGAGCGCCGCTGCCGGCGGCGCCGCATGCTCGACGCCCATCGTCCGGAGCGACTCGGCGCACGCCTCCACGACGCGGCGCATGACAGGCTCGTCCACCTGGCCGATGCAGCCGATACGGAAACTGTCCACCACCGTCAATTTGCCCGGATAGATGATGAAGCCCTGCTGCTTCATCAACTCATAGAAAGTCTCGAACTTGAACGACGGATGCGCCGGCGCAAAAAACGTCACGATGATCGGCGAGCGCCAGCGCGCGTTCAGCAACGGCTCGAAACCGAGGTCGTGCATGCCGGCCACCAGCACGTCGCGATTGTTCGCGTAACGCGCGAGGCGGCCGCCCTGCCCGCCTTCGAGCTTATGCAGACGCAGCGCCTCGATAAACGCGGCCACGGTATGCGTCGGCGGCGTGAAACGCCACTGGCCCGTGCGGCTCATCACGTCCCATTGATCGTAGACGTCGAGCGCGAGCGAGTGACTGCGGCCCTTCGCTTCCTGCAACGCGCTCTTGCGCGCAATGACGAAGCCGAAACCGGGCACACCTTCTATGCATTTATTCGCCGACGACACGAAAGCCTCGCAGGCAATCTCACGCACGTCGAGCGGCACCGCGCCAAAGGCGCTCATCGAATCGATCAGCAGCTTGCGGCCTTTCTTCGCGGTGGCGGCGGCAATCTCCTCGATCGGATTGAGAATCCCCGAGCTGGTTTCGCAATGCACGGCGACCACATGGGTAATGCTGGGATCGGCGTCGAGCATGCGTTCGACTTCGGCGCCGCGCGGCGGCAGATAATCGCCCTTGTCCAGCACCGTGCAGGCACGGCCGAGATAGCCGAGCGTGGTCGCGATGCGCTTGCCGTATGCGCCGTTGGCGAGCACGAGCGCATGAGCGTCGCGTGGCATCAGGCTGCCGAGCATGGCTTCGACACAATAGCTGCCGCTGCCTTGCAGCGGCACGCAGTCGTACTCGCCCGTCGTATCGCCCGCGATTTCCAGCAGGCTGCTGCGCAGGAGCGCGGTCATCGCGCGGAAATCGCCGTCCCACGAGCCCCAGTCGCGCAGCATCGCCTCTTTGGTCGAGAACGCCGTGGTGAGCGGCCCGGGCGTCAACAGATACGGCTCGCCCTTGGGCGGCTGCGCGCACGTGAGCGCGGACGACCCGGTGGCGCTCGCGGCTGGGGAACGGTCGATCACGCTGTCCATGTTCGGAATCTCCGATATCGCTGTTGCGGTGGCTCACACAGTACAGAAACACGCGCCATCGGTAAAATCGATATAATCGATGCGGGTATCGCAATAACTTATATGGCGACGAGGCACACGTGCAATACGCACAATTGCGAGCGTTTCATGCGGTCGCGGAACATGGCGGGTTCTCCAAAGCAGCGCAGGCGCTCTCGCTCTCGCAGCCGGCCGTATCGGACCACGTGCGGCGGCTGGAACAGGATTACGGTGTCAAACTCTTCGAACGCGGACCGCGCGGCGTGGAAACCACCGAACTCGGTCTGCGCCTTTTCAGCGTGACGCGGCAGATGGTCAGTTGCGAGCGCGACGCGCGGCAACTGCTCGAATCGGCGGGCGGCCTCGAATCCGGCTCGCTCTCGCTGGTGGCGGACGCGCCCGATCTGGCGGTCGCGCTGATCAGCGCATTTCGCAAGCTGCATCCGGGGATTGTCGTGACGCTGTCCATCGCCAACGCCGCGGACTGCATGCAGCGCGTGCTATCGAGCGCCGTGGACGCGGCCATTACCGCCGCGCCGCAAGTGCACAGCCGCCTGGAAGCGCGTGTGTTGCGGCGCGATCCCCTGGTGGCGATGGTGCCCGCGAGCTATCCGGTGGCCAAGAAACGCAAGCTGAGTTACACGGAACTCGTGCAGCAGCCAATGATTTTCCGCGAGGCGCAATCCGTCACGCAGCAGTTGCTGGAGATCGAACTGGTGCGCGAATCGCTGCAAGTGGAACCCATCATGTACGTGGATGGCCGCGAGGCGTTGGAAGAAGCGGTCGCGCAAGGCATGGGCGTCGGCGTGATTGCACGCGCCGAATTCAATGAATCGCGACGGATCAGAATGATTCCGCTGGAAGACTGTCAGGTGCAGATGATCGAATCGCTTACGCGGCTTGCCGAGCGGCCGGGGTCGAATCTGCTGGATGCATTGTTCGCGGTCGAGTTGCCGAACCCGGCGACGGCCGTTCCGGCTGGATAAAGCGGAAAACCGCCCTTCAGGCGTGGCCCGCGAGCGGTTTTCCGCGTGCTGCGTAATGGGCGCGCCGCTATCGGGCCACGCCACCCACCTTCGCGTTGACCTGCTTAACGCGACCCACCGCTTGCAATCAGGCTTTCGCCTGTCAGCCAGCGCGCGTCGTCGGAGGCGAGGAAGGTCACGACATCGGCGATATCGTCAGGCTGGCCGATGCGGCCGAGCGGCGTCGTGCTGATGGCCCACGCTTCGAGGTCGGAACCGACGATGCCTGCGCTATGCGTGCCTTCGGTGGTGACCATGCCTGGATTCACGGAGTTGACGCGGATCTTGCGCGGGCCGAGTTCACGCGCGAGCACACCCGTAATGCCATCCACGGCGCCCTTGGTCGCGGTATAGACCGCGCTGTTCGGCGGCGTGATGCGGCTCACCACCGAACTGATATTGACAATGCTCGCGCCTTCGCCGAGGTGCTTGACCGCTGCCTGCGTGGTCAACAGCAGACCCAGCACGTTCACGTTGAAGTGCCTATGGAAATGCTCTTCGGTAATCTCTTCGATCGGCGCGAATTCATAGACGCCCGAGTTGTTGACGAGAATGTCGAGACGGCCATACGTTTCCACAGCGGAATCGATAATGCCTTGCGCGTCCGCCGCTTTGGACACGTCGCCGGCCACCGCCACCGCCTTGCCTCCCGCAGCGGTAATCGCGGCGACCACGCTGTCCGCGCCCGCCTTGCTCGACGAATAATTCACCACCACGGAGGCGCCTTGTGCCGCCAATGCCTTGGCGATGGCCGCGCCGATACCTTTCGATGCACCCGTTACAACCGCAACCTTACCTGTGAGCTTGCTCATGATCGATTCCTTTAGATGGGATTGGCGCCGATGCTGCCGCGAAGATTCGCGGGCTGCGTTGGAAATTGCCGTGGCGCTGTCACTGGTGACAATGTAGGGAGCTTGGGCGAGCGGATAAAGCGGCTGAAGGCGAATAGATACGTCGGTTGAGCCGAACAATCGGGAGACGGGCGATGCGTATGGCGGGTGGGCTTGATGCAAGACCCCGCGTCATCTGCTGACGCGAGTGGAAGGAGCACGGTAAGCACGCACATAAGATCGGTCGGTGATCGCCGCCGCTCCGCAGAGGCGGCTCGAACCGACAGCATTTTGCATGCTTGCAATGCGTGGCCGTTCTCTCGAGAACGGCTCGGTCAATACCAATGACGCAGCTTAAGTCGCATTGAATTCAGCACTTAAGCATCAACACAATTTGCACGGCGACGCTGACGAGCACCGCCAGCGCGCCGAGCGTATCGAGAATTGCAGACCACACGATGTCGCTCCTTTCACATTCGCTTTCCACCATTGCTTGATTAAACGAATTCGCGCGGCATCAATTGAATGTCCAGTCTGGGCGGGTAGATAACGGATCAGCGCCGCTTCGCACCCGGCCATACCATTATCAGTGCGGCTGATCTAGCTTACTATTTTTAATCGATTTGCCTGATTTGCCACGGCTTCTTATCCTTGACGCACAACCGTATGCGGTACGCCGCATACGCCGCCCGCCCCATTTTTTGCCGGCAAGATCATGGAAAGAACCACCATCAATGTACGCGTCGATAGCGTCCGCGACGAAGCGCACGGCGTGCGCTCATTCAGCGTCTCGCGCCTGGACGGGCAACCATTCGCTCACTACGAACCCGGCGCGCACATCGATGTCACCGGACCGTCCGGCGTCACGCGGCAATACTCGTTGTGCGGCGACCCGGATCATCGTGAAGCCCATCTGTTTGCCGTGAAGCGCGAAGACGCCTCGCGCGGCGGCTCGCGCTCGCTGCATGACGACGTGACGGTGGGCAGCGAATTGACCATCGGCGCGCCGCGCAATCTGTTCCAGCTCGCGCCGAACGCCGAAGAACATATTCTGATCGCTGCCGGTATCGGCGTAACACCGCTGCTGAGCATGGCTTACCGGCTGCTCAAGCAGCAACGGCGCTTCGTGTTGCACTATTTCGCGCGCAGCGCGGAGCACGCGGCGTTCTTGCCGCTGCTCTCACGCGCGCCGTTCAGTGATTACGTGAAGCTCCACTTCGGCGTTGCGCGGGAGCGGCTCGACGCAGTGCTCGGCGATTGTCTCGCGAATGCGCGCGAAGGCACGCACCTCTATACCTGCGGGCCCGCGCCTTTCATGGAGCGTGTGGTGGCGATCGGCGAAACGCGTGTCGTGCCGGAAGCGATCCATCTGGAACGATTTGCCGCTGAACCGGCTGGTGTCTCGAACAACGAGACCGCCGCGCTCGATACATTCGATGTGCGGATCGCGAGCAGCGGCGCGACCGTGCGCGTGGACAAGGACACGACCATCGTCGCGGCACTGGCGTCGATCGGCATTGAAGTGGATACGTCGTGCGGCGAAGGGGTGTGCGGCACCTGCATGGTGGACGTGGTGAGCGGCACGCCCGAACATCGCGATCATTGCCTGAGCAAAGCGGAACGGGCGAGTGGCAAAGTGATCTGCTGCTGTATTTCGCGCGCCGCGTCGCCGCTTCTGGTGCTGGACCTTTGACGCGCGTCCCGCAGATACAGTCTTCTGACGCAGCGGCGACGCGCGCGTAAACAAACACGGTGCCGCACTCGCGGCACCTTTCTCAAACGCTTCTTCTTACCGGTCGTCGTCGCGAATCGACGACGCATGCCGGCACAGCGCGCGCACTTCGACATCCATGTACGGAAACAGCGGCAACTGGCTCAGCACGTCGTGCAGATGCGCGGGGCTATCCACATCGAACACGCTGATATTCGCGTAGCGCCCGGCAATTCGCCATAAATGCCGCCACACGCCCTCCTGTTGCAGCCTTTGCGACATCGCTTTTTCATCGGCCTTCAGACGCGCGGCGCGTTCTGCATCCATGTCGGCCGGCAGGTTGACGGTCATTTCAACGTGAAACAGCATGCTTGCTCCCATCCCTGATCGATAACAAAAAGCCCTGGCGGCCCGGCCGATCTCGCCGCGCAACCAGGGTTGATAGATTCATGCGGTACGTCCAGCCGTTTTCTACGCAGATCAGGCTTCGGCGCGCAGACGCTCCACTTCGGCGGCCGGCAGGTTGTCGCGTTCCTTGAACAGCGTGAAGTCGAAATCGATCAGCGCGAAGTTGCCGTCCACGCCATACGGTTTGCCTTCGGCGCCCTCGGCCTGCTTGACCGCCGGCACGAGTCCGTCGCGCGTGGCGAAGGCGAAGTCGTCCCACAGATACGGATCCCCGTCGATGTTGATCTGCGTGGTCAGCTTGCGGAAGCCCGGCGCGGAAACAAAAAAGTGGATGTGCGCGGGACGATGTCCATGACGGCCGAGCTGATCGAGCAGCAGTTGCGTCTGCCCTTGCGGCGGCACGCTATAGCCGACCGGCACCACGCTGCGGAAGCTGTACTTGCCTTCGGCGTCGGTACGGATCGAACGGCGCAGATTGAAAGCCGGCTGCGATTTGTCGAAGTACGAGTAATTGCCGAGATGATTCGCGTGCCACACTTCGACGAGCGCATGCGCCAACGGCTTGCCGTCTTCGCCCAGCACGCGGCCGCGCATGATCAGCGTCTGGCCCGGATCAGTGCCGTCGTCGAGCCGCGCATGGCCTTCGGAGAGCGGCGCGCCGGCCACATACAACGGTCCTTCGATGGTGCGCGGCGTGCCGCCTTCAATGCCGGCCTTCGCTTCCGCTTCATCCAGACGCACATCGAGAAAATGTTCGAAACCCAGACCCGCGGCCAGCAAACCGAGCTCGCCGCTTTTGCCCGCGTCGCTGAGATAGTTCAGCGCGGTCCAGAATTCGGCGGGCTGCACATCGAGGTCTTCGATCGTATAGAACAGATCCTGCACGATACGGTTGACGATCTGCTTCGTGCGCGGATTGCCTTCGTGGGTGGCGCTGTCGTTGATCTTCTTGAGCAGCGCGTCGATTGCTTGCTTGTTCATGGGGTATCTCCTTCGTATGATGTTCTGGATGGCTAACGGATGAGCCTTCAGTGCGTGGAAACGCTGGCGCCCTGGCGCGTATCGCGCCGCAGACGGTCGATCTTGTCCCAGTCGAGCGTGATGCCAAGACCCGGACCTTGAGGCAGGTGCAGCGCAAAATTCTCGTAGCGCAGCGGTTCGGTGAGAATCTCTTCAGTGAGCAGCAAGGGGCCGAACAGTTCGGTGCCCCACTTCAACTCGCCGAAGGTGCTGAAAAGTTGCGCCGAGGCCATCGTGCCCACCGCGCCTTCGAGCATGGTGCCGCCATACAGGTCGATGTTCGCGGCCGAGGCGATGGCCGCCACCTGCGCGGCGCCGACCAGACCGCCCGATTGCGCGATCTTCACGGCGAAGACATCGGCGGCACGGGCGCTGGCAATCGCGAACGCATCGGCCGGGCCGTGCAGCGCTTCGTCCGCCATGATCGGCACCTGAGCGAGGTCGGTCAGACGCTTGAGGCCGGCGCGGTTCCCTGCGGCGATGGGCTGCTCGATCAGCGCCACGCCGGCATCGGCGAAACGCCGCGCGGCCCAGATCGCTTCCGATTCGGTCCATGCCTGGTTCACATCGACCCGCACTTCGCCGCGCCCTTCCAGCGCTTTCCTGATGGCAACGACATGTGCCACGTCGTCCGCCACCGCGCGCGAGCCGATCTTCAGCTTGAACACCTTATGCCGCTTCGACTCGTACACCTGCTCGGCTTCGGCGATATCGCGCTGGGTGTCGCCGCTCGCGAGCGTCCACGCCACGTCCACGCAATCGCGCACACGGCCGCCGAACAACTCCGATAGCGGCACGCCAAGGCGCTGTGCCTGTGCATCGAACAGCGCCGTTTCCAGCGCGGACTTCGCAAAGCGGTTGCCCTGAAAAAGCTCGCGCAGTTTTGCCATCGCGGCGCCCGGACGCGTTGCGTCCATACCTTTGAGCAATGGTGCGAAGTAAGTGTCGATGTTGACCTTGATGCTTTCCGGGCTCTCCTCGCCGTACGCCAGACCGCCGATGGTGGTGCCCTCGCCCACGCCCGCCAAACCGTCGGCGCAACGAATGCGCACCAGCACCAGCGTCTGGCAGTTCATCGTTGCAACCGAGAGCCGGTGCGGACGGATCGTCGGCACGTCGACGAGAATCGTCTCCACGCTCTCGATCTTCACGGGTGTTGCTATCATTCGTTGCTCTCCTGAACTGCCTGACCGGGAGCCCCCATATTAGAAACAAACCCGCGAAGCAGTCCAACACCGATTCCGACTACTTCCATACCTTAGAGGTATGCATGGAACTTCGCCAACTCCGCTATTTCATCGCCGTCGCGGAAGAAATGAACATTACGCGGGCCGCCAACCGCCTGCATATGACGCAGCCGCCGCTCAGCCGCCAGATCCAGCAGATCGAGGAAAACGTCGGCCTGGCGCTGTTCGAACGCGGCTCACGGCCATTGCGCCTGACTGAAGCCGGGCGCATTTTCTATGCGCAGGCGAAGCGGCTCGTCGACGAAGCCGACGAACTCGCCCCGCTCACGCGGCGCCTCGCGCAACTGGCCGAGCGCATCGTGATCGGTTTCGTGCCGTCAACGCTATATGGCGCGCTGCCCGCGGTGATTCGCGCGTTCCGTGAAGCCGCGCCGCATATCGAACTCTCGCTGATCGAAATGTTCACGATCGAGCAGCTCGCGGCGCTCAAAGGCGGGCGCATCGACGTGGGCTTCGGCCGACTGCGTTTCGACGACGCGCAGCTCGCGCGCGAAGTGCTCGTCGAAGAACGGATGATTGCCGCGCTGCCGCAAGACCATCCTCTCGCGCGACAGAAGAAGCCACTGACCCTCGCTGCACTCGCGCAGGAAACCCTGATCGTTTATCCGAGCACGCCGCGGCCGAGTTATGCGGACCAGCAACTATCGGCCATGCACGACCATGCATTGGAGCCGAAAGCGATTCATGAAGTGCGGGAATTGCAGACCGCGCTGGGTCTGGTCGCGGCGCAGGTTGGGGTATGTCTCGTGCCGGAGAGCGTGGAGGGTCTGCGCGCGCACGGCGTGGTGTACCGGCCGATTCCCGCGGCCAACGTCGCTTCGCCGATCATCATGAGCCGCCGTTTGCAGGACGAATCGCCGACCACCACGCTGCTCTGTTCGCTCGCACGAGATCTGTTCAAACGCGCCTGAAGCGGCCGGCGCCCGTCAGTCACCGCTCGTCGAAACGCCGCACGATATCCGCCATCAGATTGCGCAGCCACACGTTGCCCTCGTCCTGATCGAAATGCTCGTGCCAGTGCATCGTGACGGCGGCGATCGGCAAGGTCACGGGCAACTCGTAAATCTGAAAACCGCCGTCGCGATTGAAAATATGCGCGAGGCGCCGCGGCAGCGTGGCGAACAGATCGGTGACGGCCAGCACGCTCGGCAATGCCACGAAATGCGGCAGTTCCAGCGCAATATGACGCCCGACGCCTTGCGCGCGGAATTCGTCGTCGAGCGCGTGGTGGCTGTGCTCGACCGACGTGATCTGCACGTGCGAAGCATCCAGAAAGGCCTTCAGACTCAGCTCCTTCGTGCGCGGCAAGCCGCGCCGCTTCCTCGTCATGCACACGTAGGTCTCTTCGAACAGCGCCTGATGCCGCGTGCGCGCGGTCAACGTGGGCAGATTGCCAATGGCGAAATCGAGCCGGCTCGCCCGCAGCGCATCCTCTATTTCCTCGACCGGCAACGGCTCGATGCGCAATCTCACGCGCGGCGCCTGCTGGTGCAACGCCTCGCAGATGGGTGGCAGATAGGCCAGCTCGCCCGCATCCGATAACGATAGGCGGAACGTGCGCGTGCTCACCGCCGGGTCGAAATGTTCCGCGTAACGCAGCGCCTCACGCACCGTGTCCAGCGCGCGCGACACGATAGTCGACAACTCCAGCGCAATCGGCGTGGGCTGCATGCCGGCGCGCGTGCGGATGAAAAGCGGGTCGTCGAACAGCGTGCGCAAACGCCCCAGCGAATAGCTGATGGCGGGCTGCGACAACGCCAGCCGCTCGCCCGCGCGGGTCAGGCTGCGCTCTTCGACAATCGCCTGAAAAACGCGCAGCAGGTTGAGGTCGACGTGGTCCAGCGAATTCATCGAGATATCCATGCGGTTGATTTTATATTTCATTTTAGATCAATTTGACGCATATCAGCAGGTCGGCGAGACTGGCTTTCATCGACCACCCCACTTACACAGCCATGAGCGAATCTCCTTATCAGACCGTCGACACGAGCGCGTTGTACCAGCGCGCGCAGCCGGATCGCGTGGCCCCGTCGCTGTATTACGACCCGGCCGTTTTCGAAGCGGAACTCGAACGCATTTTCTACAAGACGTGGATCTGGGTCGCCCACGAAAGCGAGCTGCCGAATCCCGGCGACTTTCGCACCACCACGATCGGCCGCCAGCCCGTCATCGTGGTACGCGACAAGAGCGGCGCGGTCAATGTTCTGCAAAACCGCTGCCGCCACCGTGGCGCGACCGTCTGCGAACAGCACAAGGGCAACGCGAAAGGCTTTACGTGCCCATATCACAGCTGGACCTACGGACTCGACGGCGCATTGCGCGCGCTGCCGTACGGCGACGGCTATGAGGGCGTGGTCGACAAGACCGAACTGCCGCTCGCCAGTCTGCGCGTGGGCATCTATCAAGGCCTGATTTTCGCGAGCTTCAATCAGGACATCGAGCCGCTCGAAGACTTTCTCGGCGGCGCGAAACCGTGGATCGACCTGTTCATGAAGCAAGGCGCGGGTTATCCGGTCAAGGCCAACGGCGAACATCGGTTCCGCTTTAACGGCAACTGGAAGATCCAGCTCGAGAACACCACCGACCTGTACCACTTCCCCGTGGTCCACAAGTCGTGGATGAAATCGATCGACGACGAAACCGCCGCCGCGATCACGAGCTTCATGACGAGCGACGAAGCCTTCTGCCGCTCGCTCGGCAACGGCCATAGCCTCGCGGTGCTGGTGCCGGAACTCGTCGATCTCGACAAGGACGACGGCGCGCCGATTCCCGAGCGCTTCGAAGCGCTGGCCGCCTCGCTTGCCAAAGATCACACGCCGGACGAGGTGCGCCGCATCGTACGCTCGCTGATGGGCGTCGGCTTCAATTTGAACCTGTTTCCGAACCTCGCGCTGTCGATGGCGTTTTTCCGCGTCCTGCGGCCCATTTCCGCGAACGAGACCGAGATCCGCCATGTCGCCCTCGCCATGGATGGCGGCCCCGAAGAAGCGAACCGTGTGCGCCTGCGCATTCACGAACATTTCCAGGGGCCGTTCGGCTTCGGCAGCCCGGACGACGCCGAAGCGTGGGAGCGCGTGCAGCGCGGCTCGCACGCGGGTCCCGATCTGCCGATTCTCGTGAACCGCGGCCTGAATCGCGAGAGCACCGCGCCGAATGGCGAAAAGACCGCCCACGCCACGGACGAAACCGGCATGCGTGAAGCGTACGCGCAATGGCGCACGATGATGGAGCAAGCATGATGGACGACAGGAACACGCTTTTCTCGCAGAAGACCTTTGCCGGCGCGATCGAACTCATCTGGCGCGAAGCGGAACTGCTGGACCGCAAGGACTATCGCGAGTGGCTGACGCTGTGGGACCCGGCGGGCTTCTACGTGGTGCCGATCGAACACGACACCACGGATTTCGCCGCCACGCTGAACTATGCTTACGACGATCAGGACATGCGCGAAAAGCGCGTGCAACGCATGATGTCCGGCTATTCGGCATCGGCCGCCGATGCAGCCCGAACCGTGCGCACCGTGTCGCGTTTCACGCTCACGAGCGACGCGAGCGATGAAGTCACGGTGAATTCGGCGCAAGTCATCGTCGCCTACAAGCGCGGCAAGTCGACGTTGTTCGCGGCGGACCTCACGCATCGCATCAGTTTCGCGAGCGGCGAGCCGCGCATCGTGCAAAAGGTCATCCGCCTGATCGATTCGACCGAAGCGTTGAGCGCGATCGGTTTCCTGCTCTGATCCCCGACAACCTGCGAACACGACGATGCCAAACGACACGCTCTCTCCCACAGCCGGATCGCCCGCTGCATCCGCCGCGCCGGCCACCTCGCGGACCTTGCGGCGGATCATCGTCGCCTCGGTCCTCGGCAATGCGCTGGAGTGGTACGACTTTTTTCTGTACGGCACCGCCGCCGCACTGATCTTCGGGCCGCTGTTCTTCCCGCTGCACGGCGATCCGCTGATGGGCACGCTAGCCGCGTTTGCCGGCTTCGCAATCGGTTTTCTGGCGCGTCCGCTGGGTGGCATCGTGTTCGGCCATATCGGCGATCGCCACGGCCGCAAACGCGCGCTCGTCATCACGCTGATGATGATGGGCGTGGCGACCTTCGGCATCGGCCTCTTGCCGACGTTCTCGCAAATCGGCTTTCTTGCGCCCACCGCGCTCGTGTGTCTGCGCGTCGTGCAAGGCATTGCGTCGGGCGGCGAATGGGGCGGCGGCGTGCTGCTGATCAGCGAAAGCGCACCGGCCAATCGCCGTGGCTATTATGCGGCGTTCAGCCAGTTGGGCGTGGCGGGCGGCTTCGTGTTGTCGGCGGCCGCGTTCTATCTGGTGCAGCGGTTGCCGCTCGAGAGTTTCATGTCGTGGGGCTGGCGCGTGCCGTTTCTGGCGAGCGTGCTGATCTTCGGTGTCGGCGTATACATTCGCCGGCGCTTGCCGGAAAGCCGCGACTTCACGGCTGCCAAACCGAAGCACATGCCCGTGCTGACGGTACTGCGCAATCATCCGAAGCAGGTATTGCAGGCGATGGGTCTGCGCGTCGCCGAAAATGGCGGGACGTATATCTTCCTCTCGTTCGTGCTGGTGTATGGCAAGACGATCGGGGTGCCCGTTTCGGTGATGCTCGGCGGCGTGATGCTCGCCATGCTGCTCGAACTCGTGACGATCGTGTTGTGGGGGCGTCTGTCCGACGTGATCGGACGGCGGCCGGTGTATATGATCGGCGCGCTCGGGTTGGTGGTGATCGCGTTTCCCGCGTTCTGGCTGATCGATACGCACCAGCCGACGCTCGTATTCCTCTCGCTCGCGCTAGGCCTGCCGTTCTGTCACGCCGCGATGATCGGCACGCAACCCGCGTTGATGGGCGAACTGTTCCCGACCGAAGTGCGTTACTCGGGCATGGCGCTCGGTCACGAAATCGCGTCGGTATTCTCCGGCGGACTCGCGCCGCTCGTCGCCACCGCCCTCTATGCGAAAGTGCGCGCGCCGTGGCCTGTCGCGTTGATGCTGATCGGCTTCGGCTTGATCACCGCGCTCACGCTCGTGACGATTCCGCGCAACACCAGCACCACGCATGATTGAGTTGCGATCAGCCGGGCGGCGCGGCGACGACCGGCAGCGAAAAGCTGCATTCGAGCCCGCCGTGCCGCGCCGGCTTCGCCCAGATCGCGCCGCCGTGCCGCGTCACGATGTTTTTGCACAGCGAAAGACCGATGCCGTTGCCGCCGGCCTTCGACGAGGAGAAGCCGTCGAAGAGACGCTCGTGTGCATCGGCGGGAACGCCCGGACCGTTGTCGATGACCTCGGCGATCGCGAATTTGCCGCGCAAGTGCGTGACGAGACGAAGTTCGCGGCGCGGCGGTGCAACGTTTTCGTTGACTACTTGGCCCAACGCTTCGATCGCATTGAAGGCCAGGTTCAACACCACCTGCCCGATCAACACACGCTCGACATACACGGGCAATGGCGCGGGCGACTGCTCGATCGTGAGCGTCACGCCCGCCTCGCGCGCGCGCAGTTCGATGAAGTACGCAACGTCCGCGAGGACCTCGCGCAAATCCGCATACGTCTCGCTCGGCTCGCGCTTGACGATGTAATCGCGCACGCTCTTGATGATCAACGCCGCATGTTCGGCCTGGCGATCGGCGCTGCGCAGACCCCAAATGGCTTCGTCGATCGATGCGGGCCGCGCGAGCCGCCGGATCGCGCCTTCGATGAAGTTGCGCACGGCGGCAAGCGGCTGGCTCAACTCATGGGCAATCGCGGTCGCCATTTCCCCCATGGCGTTGTAACGCCCCGCGTATTCGAGCAAACGCGCTTCGTTGCGCCGCGCTTCTTCGACGGCCACTTCGTCCGTCACGTCGCGAAAGTGCAGCAAGCGGCCATTCAGATCGTTCTCGATCTCGATGCGCCGGCATGTTATGCGCAACCAGCCCGCTGTGCCGTCGCGGCGCGTGATGCGATAACGCTGCGGCGCCGAGGGTTGAATCCGCGGCGCATTGGCGAGTTGTTCGACGAGACGCTGGCGATCCGGCTCGCTGCAATAGTCGAGCACGTCGCCCATCGGCGCGCCCTCTTCCAGACCCAGCACACGCCGGCCCGATTCGCTGACGAATTCCACCTCGCCCGCGGGCGTCAGCACCGCGACGCCTTCGCCGAGATCCTGCATGAATTCGCGCAAGCGCGACTCGTAGCGGCGCAGCGTTTGCTTGAGCGTGTCTTCGGCG
The DNA here is from genome assembly GCF_046026435.1 of Paraburkholderia sp. RL17-381-BIF-C. Classification (NCBI taxonomy): domain Bacteria; kingdom Pseudomonadati; phylum Pseudomonadota; class Betaproteobacteria; order Burkholderiales; family Burkholderiaceae; genus Paraburkholderia; species Paraburkholderia sp. RL17-381-BIF-C. The sequence continues at coordinate 88,656 of NZ_JARESX010000028.1, forward strand.
CTGATATCGCGGAACTGCACCATCACGACCGCACGCTCGCGAAGCGGCACGTAAGTGGCAATTGCCTCGGACAACATATCGGCACCGGTGCGCGAGCGATAACACCATTCGTAAATCTGCGGGCCCTCGGTAATCGAACGGTCCATTGCGCCGACGCCGATCTCGCGCCGGTACTTCGGCGCCGGGCGCGTCATGTCGTTCGCCTTGAGCGGCAACAGTTCGGCGAGCGTAAAGCCGAGCGCCTCGCAGGCCGCGCGATTGGCCCACACGATCGCCTTGCTTTCGGCGTCGTGCAGCAGCACGCACAGCGTGAGCGCGTCGAGCAGGCGGTGAAAGTCTTCTTCGGCGGGAAAGTTCATCGGACGGTACGGCACATGGGTTCGATCACGTATGGGCAGAAACATAACACCTGTGCGCGCGTTTCGCGCCTGAAGATTTCTTTAGATACCCCCGGCGCATTACCTAAAAGAGCGTCCCACGTCCCAATTGAAGCGTTCTTTTTGCATTTCTAGACTGGTCTGAACCTGCACAGCTCGTTTGTGTTCGATTGTGCTCGCTTGTTAGCGCCAAACGTACCGCGAGTTTCAGCCGATAACGAATCAAGGAGAAGCCCCCACATGTCCGATACCGCCACCGCCCTTGCAGCCGACCACGCGATCACTTCGACCAGCGCGCCCCTGCCGCTCGACGAAGTAATCGCCGAGATCGCCACGCGCCGCGACGAGTTCGACCGCCTCTCGCACGTGCCGCGCGATGTGATCGCCAAACTCAAGCGCGCGGGCGTCTATCGCGCTGCCACGCCGCGGCGTTTTGGCGGCGACGCGCTCGCGCCGGCCGTGTTTCTCGACATGATCGAGCGCATCGCGGCAGCGGACGGCTCGGCGGCATGGGTCGCGAGCTTCGGTTCGGCCAACGTCTACCTGGCGGCGCTGCCGCTGCACACGCAGGCGCAGATCTATGCTGGCGGCCCCGATCAGGTGTTCGCGGGTGGCCTCTTTCCCGTGCAACCGGCGCAACCCGCTGAAGGCGGCTGGCGCGTGAACGGCACATGGAAGTTCGCGAGCGGCTGCAAAGGCGCTGACTGGCTTGGCGTGGGGATCGGAGCGACCGGCTTAGGTGCGGCCGGATCAGGTGCGGCTGGCTCAAGTGCGGCCGGCTCAGGCGTGGCCGGCAAACCGCGCACCGCCGTGTTCCGTCCGCAGCAGGTGGAGATCGTCGAGAACTGGGACGTGGTCGGCATGCAGGGCACGGGCAGTCACGATCTGCGCGTCGTCGACCAGTTCGTTGCCGACGACTGGACCTTCGTGCGCGGCGGCGCACCCTGCGTGGATGAACCGCTGTATCGCTACCCGACGATCGCCTACGCCGCGCAGGTGCTCGCCGTGGTCAACCTCGGCCTCGCCCGCGCCGCGCTGGATGTCGCCAACCACATGGCCGGCGGCCGCAAGACCACGACCGGCGCGCCGCAACTCGCGGACCGCGCCTACTACCGCATCGAACTCGCGAAAGCCGAGGCGCAATTGCGCTCGGCGCGCGCCTTCTTCTACGACACGACCGATCAGGTCTGGCAATCGATCCTCGCGGGCAACGCCGTCAGTGCGGATCAGGTGAGCCTGCTGCGGCTCGCGGCGACGCAGATCGCGCGCGAAGGCGCCGAGGTCGTGCAGCGCGCTTACCGCCTCGGCGGCACGATGGCGATCTATCGCTCACATCCGCTGCAACGTCTGATGCGCGACTCGATGGTCGTGACCCAGCACGCGTTTCTCGGCGAAGGCAACTACGACGGCGCCGGCGCGGTGTTCGTGGGCGTGCCGCCGATTCCGGGCTACCTGTAGGCCACTTTCCGCTTGATCAGCATCCAGACGACTACGATTACAAGGAGCAACACGTCATGTCCGATACTTCAACACCGCCGCTGCGCGTTCTCTTCTGCTGCGGCGTCACGCAGAATTTCTTCGACCTGCCGCGCGAACAGATCGGCGAAGTCTGGCAGGCCTACGGCAAGATGCTGGCCGCGGTCGAATCGATGGAAGGCGTCAAGGTGCTCGGCATCATGGACGACGACCGCCTCACCGTGGGTCATGCCGACAACTCGCCGTGGACCTTCTACATCATGGCCGACGTGCGCGATTTCGACACCACCGTGGCCGTGTGCAATCTGTATCGCACCACGCCGGTGGGCGAATACAACCTGTGGCGCTACGGCAAGATCGAAGCGCGTGTCGGCCGTGCGCTGCAGGTGCCGCCGCAACATGCCCATGCAGCCTGAGCGTGACGCGATGAGCGCCACTCCCGAACCACTCGCCGTGTTGACCGAACGGCTCGCCGCGCTCGAAGCCGAATCCGCGGTACGCCGCACGATGACACGCTATATGGCGCTGTGCGACGTGCCGTCCGGCGCAATCGAAGGCGAGACGCTCGCGGCCCTCTTTAGCGCCGATGCGATCTGGGAAGGCATCGGCCCACAGTATGCGAGCAAGTTCGGCCGCCTGAGCGGCCACGGCGAAATCCTCGCGATGCTCACGCGCTACCTGCCGCCCTCGCCGCATTTCTCGGTGAACGTGCACTTCCTCACATCGGAAACCATCGACGTGCAGGGCTCGAATGCAAAAGGCCGCTGGATCATGCTGCAAGCGTCCGGCTATGTCGATGCGCAAGCCGAACTGATCTCCGCGCGCCTTGAAGTGGATTTCGCGCCTGCCGGCAATGGCCGCGACTGGCTCATCACGCACTTTCGCACGGAGCGCCTGTTCGACGCGCCGTGGCAAGTCAATGCAAGGAAACCGAACCCATGAACGAGTTTATCCAGACCCTCTCGCTAGGCGGCACGGGTCCGAGCATCGCGATCAAGGACACGATCGATATCGCCGGCTACCGCACCACGGCAGCGAGCCGCGCACTGGCGGACACGCCGCCCGCGCAGCGCCACGCGGAAGTGGTCGAGCGCCTGCTCGCGGCCGGCTGGCACATTGTCGGCAAGGCAAACATGCATGAGCTGGCCTTCGGCATGACCGGCATTAACGACTACACCGGCACGCCGCAGAATCCGCAAGACGCTGCGCGCATTCCGGGTGGCTCGTCGAGCGGGTCGGCCGCCGCGGTGGGGCTGAAACTTGCCGACGCCGCGCTCGGCACCGACACCGGCGGCTCGATTCGCGGGCCCGCCGCATGTTGCGGCGTGATCGGCCTGAAGCCCACCTTCGGGCGAGTGTCGCGGCTGGGCGTCGCGCCGAGTGAATCCACGCTCGATTGTGTCGGGCCATTCGCACGCGACATGCGAACGCTCGCTGCCGCGATGCTCGCTATCGCAGCGGACTTCGATGCGAATGCCGCGCACGCATGGCAAGGCCCGTGCAAAGTCGGCGTCGTGCAAGTCGACGCGGCGCCCGATATCCTCGCAGCCGTCGCACGCGCGGCCGATATGGCCGACTGCACTGCGCACACGCTGCCGCTCGCGGATCTTGCAGCCGCATTCGACGCGGGCCTAGCCGTGATCAATGCCGAGACCTCGCGCGCATTCGGTCACCTGGTGGCAACCGGAAAAATCGGCGCGGATCTCGACGCGCGCCTGCGTGCGGCAGCCCACACCACCGCCGCGCAACTCGACGCAGCGGAACAGGTGCGCCGCCAGTTCACGGCGGCAGTCGACCGCGCGCTCGACAACGCCGACGTGCTGATTCTGCCGACGCTGCCCGCGCTTCCTATCACGCTCGAAGAAGCACGCGGCGGGAAGTCGGTCATCGCCATGTCGTCACTGATCCGGCCGTTCAATCTGAGCGGCCATCCCGCGTTGAGCCTGCCGCTGCCTGTCAAAGGGTCGCCACTCAAGGCGGGATTGCAGATTGTCGGACGCAAGGGGCAGGATGAACAGGTGTGCGCGATCGCGGCGCGTTTCGAAGCCGCCCTCGCCGCTTGAGCGATGCGTCAGGCCGCTGCAGTAGCGGCCGTTTTATCAGGAGTGGAAGCGATGCAGAAAAGAGTTGTCCTTGTCACCGGCGCCGCGCGCGGTCTGGGCGCGGCGATCGCCACGCGTTTTCATTCTGCGGGTTACGCGGTCGCCATCGGCGATATCGCATTCGATGCAGCGCAAGCCCTTGCGCGCGATCTGAGCGCCGACGGTTCCACCGCAATCGCGTTGAATCTCGACGTCACCGCCAAAGCCGCTTTCACCACGGCGCGCGACGCGATTCTTCAGCGCTGGGGTCGTATCGACGCGCTGGTCAATAACGCAGGCGCCTCCAAAGTCGTGCCTGTGATGGACATTACCGCGGAGCAATTCGATCAGGTCATCAACGTGAATTTGCGCAGCGTGCTGTTCGGTTGCCAGGTGTTCGGCCAGCATTTCGCCGACGCGGGCGCGGGCCGTATTGTCAACTTCGCGTCGCTCGCGGGACAGAATGGCGGTTCGGCAACCGGTGCTCACTATGCGGCTGCGAAAGGCGGTGTAATCACGCTCACCAAGGTCTTCGCGCGCGATCTCGGCGCTGCGGGTGTGACCGTCAACGCGATCTCGCCTGGACCGATGGATCTGCCGATCGTGCATGAAAGCGTCGCGCCCGACAAACTGAAGGCGGTGATCTCGACTATTCCCGCAGGACGTCTGGGCTCGGCGGATTACGTCGCCGACGTTGCCGTGTTGCTCGCCGCGGACAATGCTTACTTCGCGAACGGCGCGTGCTGGGACGTGAATGGCGGGCTGTTCATGCGTTGAGGCTCAGCCACACTCTCACGCCTATTCAATGCAATTCACGCCGCAGCGGCATGCATCAACGCAGCATGCCGACAGCGGCCGCATCCTGATCCCACACTGCCATCACCTCGCGCACCAGCATGGCGATCGATGCCGCGCCGAGCTTATCCTTGATGCTCGCGCGATGCACGTCGACGGTCTTCACGCTGATCGACAGATCGCCGGCGATGCGCTTGCTGCCTTTGCCGTCGATCACGCCGCGCAGCACTTCTTTTTCGCGCGCGGTGAGCGAGTCGATCCGCTTGCGCAGTTCGCGCTGCTTCTGGCCGGCGAAATGACGTTGCGCGGCGAGCTTTAGCGCGCGTTGCACGCGATCGAGCATCTGCTGCGAGTTATATGGCTTCTCGACGAAATCGATCGCGCCGTTTTGCAACGCGCGCACCGACATCGGAATGTCGCCGTGACCGCTGACGAAAATGGTCGGCAATGTCGCACCTCGACGGTTCAATTCCGCTTGCACATCGAAGCCGCTGTGTTCCGGCATGCGCACGTCGAGCACGAGACAGGCCGGCACCGCCGGATCGAACGCACCGAGAAACTCGCCGGCACTGGCGAAGCCCATCGACTTCACGCCAACCGATTCGAGCAACCAGGCGAGCGACGTGCGCATGCCACTGTCGTCGTCGACGATATAGACGATCGGTGCGGGTGAGGTGGCGGACTGCGGCGACTGGGACATGTGGACGTAGGGAGGCGATTCGACACGTAAAAGCGGGTTCATCATAACCAGTGGAAAAGGCGCTGCAAAGCGATAGTTACCCTGAAAAGACCGGTGAATCATGGCCCGCTAACTCAACGTTATCAACGTTAGTCGACGCACTGGGGAAACCTTTAGACAGCCTGGGAAACACGCCTGTCCGCCTGCCGCTCGCGCGGATTCTTTTTCACCACGCGATTGAGTACGCTTGAATCCAATCACTCGACACCCGCATCAGGACGCCAACCCATGACGCCGACTCAGCAAGCGACTCCCGACGCCGAAGCCCACCCGCACGCCAGACAGCAATTCCGTCAGGCCATGGCGCATCTCTGCGCGGCCGTGCATGTCGTCACGACAGCCGGACCGCACGGACGTTGCGGCGTGACCGCGAGCGCCGTGTGCTCCGTTACCGATACGCCACCCACGCTGCTCGTCTGCCTGAACCGATCGAGCGCGATGCACGCGACCTTCCAGCGCAACCGGCACGTTTGCATCAACGTACTGCCGGGCGAGCACGAGTTGCTGGCACGCCACTTCGCCGGCATGACCCAGGTGCCGATGGAAGAACGCTTCGGCTGGCCGATCTGGAATGAAGGCGCACATGGTGTGCCGGTCTTGCGTGACGCGCTGGCCAGCCTGCAAGGCGAGATCGTCGATCTGAAGGAAGTCGGCTCGCACTCGGTGATGTTCGTGAAGACCACGCGCATTAGCGTGCGAACGGATGGCGACGGACTGATCTACTTCGATCGCAACTTCCATCGCGTCAAACGCGCGGCGGTCTGTTGATGCAGGGCGGCAACACGCGCGATAGCTCATTTTTTGGTGCCGGAAGCGCAAAGCGAGCGCGTGCGGCTGTACGTGCCAGCCGGTGAACACATCTTTAGCGCGAAGATCTTGATCCGACATTGGCGGATGAGTAGAAGGAAATACAGGATGGCGAGCGGGTTATATTTGGTGTTCTTCTGATCCGCCTGAAGCATGACCCGCCTATGACCTACCACGCAATTACAGTCACACTTGAAAATATCAGCGGGATAGTCGCAGAGAAAGATAGGTATGGATCGAGAATAGTGAGACTGGCTTTTAACGTGACGGTCGAGGGAAAACGTCACTATGCTGTACAGATAGACGGTGCGCCCCGACTCGAAAACGGCATGGTGGTGACTGCGGTACTGCGCGATACGGAAAACTGGCAAACGTTGGTAGGTTGGCTTAATCACGCGACGGGTGAGATTTGCGGCGTCAATTCACCTGGGCACCAAATCGCGCTATGTGTGTTCAGTGTGCTGCTTGGAGTGCTGCTGTCCATCAGGCAGGTAAGCGCTGAAACGGGTACAGGCCGGATGATTTTCTGGATTTGTTCAGTCGGCCTGCTCAATGCGTGGTCACTTCTGTCGTTGCGTAAATCCCTGACTGTTTACAGGCTGCTGAAGCCTT